>JBHEKR010000552.1:0-5661 GCA_041859365.1 Candidatus Hydrogenedentales bacterium | reverse complement strand
CGCCGAAGGCGAGGCCAATACCAGCCTGGGGCAAAGCCCCAGGAGAATGTAACAAGAATTCGGCCAGGGCTGAAAGCCTGTACCATTCTTTGTAACGCGAAAGTGAAACATTGCAATGAACTCAGAGCAAAATGATCAGGTCCAATCGGTAATATCAGAACTTCACCCTAAAAGAAGCCACAGGGACGACAGCGACGGCGGAGACGGCAGGAGGGAAAGTCCCTGTAGTCTCTGCGATCTGAGAAAGGCCCAGAGCACTTGCCTTGAACAAACTCCGGGGAAAGTCCACCTCAGTTATAGGTGAGCGCCGCAATAATCAGCATGGCCACGCCGCAAAAGAGCTTGGCGAAAACGCCGCCGACTTTGCCGATGGCCGCGCCCAAGCCGGTCCACATGGCCTCGCCCGCCTTCTTTTCGAGCTTGATGTACTCATAGAGCGCCGCGCCGACAAAGGCGCCGAGACACGCGCCGATGAGGGTGCCGACGATGGGCAGGACGGCGGTACCGGGTATGGTGCCCAGCAGACAGCCCACGAGAGCCGCCACCATGCTGCCCTTGCTGCCGCCGAACTTTCGGGCGCCGTAGCCCGCCAGGGCGGTCTCCAGGACTTCTCCCAGCACGGCAAAGCCGACCATGCAGCCGAGGCCTAGGATTCCAAAGTGATCGAAACCCGTAGCCACCCAGGCCAGGGCGACTGCCGCCAGGATGATCCAATTGCCGAACAATCCTACGAGATCGAGCCCCAGTCCAGCGATGATAGCCAGCCCGAAAAGGCTCCAACCCGTCGCCACGAGGGCATTGTCCATCAAACCCACTACACCATCGATAAAGCCACCCATACCTGTGCACCTTGTGTTGCAATAGGGCACTCCGCGCGATGCGCTCACGCCGAGCGCCAGCCTCGGCGGAGGACTGCCATGAAGAGTACCGATTAGAGCAGAATATATTCACGCAAGTCTAGCCGGGGGCCCGGGCAAAATAAAATCGGGGAGGGCCGCGAGTTTCGTTGCGACCCTCCCCGCAGGGGAACGGGAATCAGACTTTAAGGGTTACCGAACGTTGTTCAGGGGGCATTTCGGCCATCCCGACACGGCGGAATTGGGTCACGGCGACTCCCAGCTATCGTCCATCTGGGATTCACGCGTCATCACGTAGGCTTTGCTGCCAATGGGCTGCGGATACTTCGCCCACTCCACATGGCCATCCATGTAAAGGATGTTGGCGCCACCGGGAACGTGGTTGAAGTTGTTGATACCGCGGAACGCGCCCTTGTCGGTGAACGAGTTGTCCCACATGATAGCCGACTGAGACTGGGCGGAAGCGCTGGCGCCGGCGTTGTTGATATCCGTGATCATGAAGCGCTCTACACCTTCACGAAGCGGCTGTGCGGTGACCGTACGACCGCTGGAGGGCAATGTAAACGTGGCGGGTTGGTTGCGATTTGCGTACCAACCACGGTTCTGGGGATTGCAGTCGCCACTGGCGGGCACAGGTTTGCAGTCGAGAGACTGTGCACTGCCACCATGCGCAACCGTGTCACCAAACACCGTAGCGTAGTCAGCCGGGGTCTGGAACCAGGCGCCATCAACGACGTAGCCCCAGTAGTTGTAGGACCAGTAGCCGCCGTGCATGTAGCAGTTGAGCTTCGGATCAAACACGGACGGGTCGCAGTACTGGTTGCCGCCGGGGGACACTTTGTTCATGACCTGAGGGTTGTTCGAGGTATTCCAGCCGGTGCCGACGGTGCGCTGCATTTTGGCGCCTTGCGGGCTCCAGAGATAATTCTTCTCCTGGGACTTAGGATAGTCACCGTCGGAGGGGCAGAATTGAATCTGGATATCGGTAAGATACTCGGGATACACGTCTTCGGTGGAGTAAGCACGTTCAAGGGTTACACCGCCCGTACCGTGATCCGGATAGTTCTGCCAGTAGCGGACCCCGCGGCCTGGGAACGCCTCGCCCTTGCTTTCGTTCGCATACATTTTGAAGATAGTGCCGTGCTGCTTCAGATTGTTCTGGCAGCTTGCGCGGCGCGCAGCCTCACGGGCCCGCGCCAGTGCCGGCAGAAGTATCGCGGCAAGAATCCCGATGATGGCGATCACGACCAACAGTTCGATCAATGTAAAGCCTGCTCTCTTCCTGTTCAATTTCATACTGAAGAATCCTTTTTAAGTTTGCTCTCTCGAAAAGTACTCTGACCACCACAGTACTTCCTAGTCTGAAGCTTACAAGCACGGAACGCGGGCGGTAATTGTATGGAAGAAAAAATTGCCTGGCCCCCGGAACCGAACTGTACCTTCATTCTCTTAAGCGGACGCTCTCTCGCCCTACGCTTTGGCCACCTCCCTTCGAAGGTGGGAGCCGCTCGGAATAGTACAACTGATACGTTGTTGTATCCGTTCCTTGCCGCTTGCCCTTTCTGCTCCCGGTGATGGTTACGCTGCGCCACCCAACGCGACTACCTGCGCAGCGACTTTATAATAGCATTAAATGCCCATATTGTCAACGGTTTTATGACGATATACTCACAAATAGAATTATACTGACCATTAGGTCTTAAGCCTCCATAACTGAAGGGTTTTCGAGCATCTTTCACGTATCGGAGCGCCAAATTGGCCCGCCCTTTGTGAAACTCTCATCGCCACCCTTCGAATCGCATTGCGCCCGAAGACATTTTTTTGTGTCCGCGACGCCATCACAACGTCGATCTAATCTCGCGTGCGGGGGGGGGACTCTCACTCGCAAAGGCGTCGCTGGAACGTTATCCTTTCCCCCTATAGTGAGAAAAACTATTACAAGCCCTCCTTATCTACCTTCTGCATTTATACTATTTACCTATTCACGAATAATTTGGTGGGGGCGTCGCCGCTTCACCCGACCCGGGGGTACAATGACCCCTATGCGATACCATCCATCCCGTTCTTAAAGGGAAGTTGTGGTTCATCCGGCTTGAGGATACATCGGCAATCCTACCTTTGGTTTGGCTGTAGCTGCCGGTGAACAGGAGAGTTTGCGAGAACGGGATGTCGGTTCACCACTCGCCGGTCCATAGAGTGGCATATTGACGAGCTTCATCGGCCTGAAGGGCCAGCGCAGCTTTCAGCTCTGGGCAGCGCCCAGGGTAAACGGCGAAGGTTCGATCCCGCCCTGAAAGGGCAGCGCAGTGCTTGGTCGGCACATCGCTCCGAACTCCAACTGCGCTGCCCTTTCAGGGCGAATAAATGGGATGGCCTCCTGTCCCCAGGCGTTGCCTGGGGCTGAAAGCTGCACTGGCCCTTCGGGCCGGAAGAACCTACGAATCGGCGTCACGGGCCATTGTCGGCAGTACTGGGTGAAGTATTACCGGTCGAGCCGGAGGACTGGCTTGAGTTTATTTACGCGAGGCACTCTTCAACTGGTGGCGACACGAATCCTTCATACGCCAACTCTTCGTCTGCCAACTGGCCCGCCTCCCCCGTCTTCCCGTATAATTCCCCGGCGTTTGCCCACGCAGTATTTGTATCCAGCGATCATCAGGAAGTACCCCCGCCATGAAGTCCACTCTCGATTGCCTCGAATGTATTGTCAAACAGTCCCTCCGCGCCGCGCGCATCGCCACGAATGATCCCGAGGTGCAGCGACGTATTCTTGACGATACGGCTTCCCGCATTTTCGGGATGGATTTGGATGACTCCCCCGCGTGGCTTTCGATGCAGGCCTATGATCTGGCCGCGCAGCATACCGGTAAGCACGACCCCTACCGCGCGCTGAAGCGTGAGCAGAACGAGGCCGCCCTCGCCCTGGAAGATTCCATGCGGGAGCGGATCCGCCAGAGCGCCAATCCGCTGGAGACGGCGCTCCACATTTCGGCGGCCGGCAATGTGATTGATCTGGGCATCCTCCACACCCATGAGATCGATATCGAGAAGGTGATCGAGGAAGTGCTGGATCAGAAGTTCGCCGTGGACCACTCGGAGGCGCTGAAGGCGTCCCTCGCCGGCTGCAAGGATCTGCTCTTCCTCCTGGACAACGCCGGCGAGATCGTTTTTGACAAACTCCTCATTGAGGAGCTCCAGAAGCATACGAAAGTGACCGCCGTGGTGAAGGGAGCGCCCATGATCAACGACGTGCTCATGGAGGACGCCGAATTTGTCGGGCTGACGACGATTTGCGAGGTCATCGACAACGGCGGCGGCTTTATCGGCTCGCCCCTCAAGCACGTGCCGCAGCACTTCCTGGATCGCATGGCCGCGGCCGATGTGATCATCGGCAAGGGCCAGGGCAACTACGAGACCATCGACGACTTCGACGGCAATGTGTTCCTCATCCTCCGTGCCAAGTGCGAGATCGTGGCGGAGCACATGGGCGTGAAACTTGGTCAGGTTGGGCTAATCTCGACGCGCCAGCGCGCGGCAGCGGGCTGAGGGGCCAGGCTCACCCCTCCAGGGTCCACGGCGAGCGGTAGATCACTGCCTTGAGCAGCTTGTCCGCCTCCTTGTCCCCCACGACAGTCTCCGTAGCCGGGTCCCAGGTCAACGTGCGCTGGAGCTCCTGCGACACGTAGGCCAGGTGGCCGGGTGTGATGGAGCGGTGGGCGATTTCCGCCGGGGCGATGCATTCCGTCCGCGTGCGGATGCCGTCGATAAAATTACCGTGATGAGATGTCGATACGTAGGCCTTGATGGGGCCGGGATCGAAGCTTTCGGCCAGCAAGCCTGGGTTGGATGCTTCCTGCTTTTCAGGACTCGCGAGGATCCAGCCGTCTTCCCCGATCCACTTCGCGCCGTTGGCGTACTGGTTTCCGATGCTGGTCGTGACGCCGTTGGCATAGCGGCACTGAATGTCATAGTCCACGGGGGTGTTGTAGCCCTCGAAGGTCGCCCAGGTCCAATTGCAGGTGGCCTCCACCGCCACGGGGCCGCTCCGCTCCATGTCCATACCCCAGTGGGCGATGTCGTTGAAGTGGCCGATCCAGTCCATGATATTGCCGCCGCCATAGGCCCGGTGCCAGCGCCACCAGCGGTGGTGGCGCGCGCGCATGTAGGGCAGTTTCTCCGACGGACCGCTCCAGAGGTCGTAGTCCAGGTGCTCGGGCGGCTCGGTGATTGTGGGGTCCCCCTGGGCCGTGCTGGGGCCCTGTGGCAGACCCACTTCGACGCGGAGCAGCTTGCCGATGTGGCCGTTCCGCACGAGCTCGACACAGCGGCGGATGTTCGCGTTGGAGCGGTGCTGCGAGCCGGCCTGGAAGATCGCCTTACGCTTCGCCACTTCCTGGCAGACCAATTGGCCCTCGCGGAAGAGGTGGGTCACGGGCTTTTCGCAGTAGACATCCTTGCCGTTGCGCAGGGCCTCCAGCGTGATGAGGGCATGCCAGTGATCCGGCGTGGCAATGACCACAGCGTCGATATCCGCCCGCGCGCAAAGCTCGCGATAGTCGATGTACGTGTCGCAGGCTTTGTAGGTCCCGCTGCGCACCTGCTCGGCATAGACATCCTCCACCACCGCCTTTGCCGCATCGCGCCCGCAGGGACTCCGCTTTCCCCACTCCGCATCGCGGTAGTGGAGTGCATGGACGTCGCATGCGGCCACCACCTGGGACTGGGGCGATTGGAGAAAGCGCCCGATGTGCCCCATGCCCAGACCGCCCAGACCGATCACGCCGACGGTGATTCGTTCGCTCGG
>JBHEKR010000351.1:0-9532 GCA_041859365.1 Candidatus Hydrogenedentales bacterium | reverse complement strand
GGCGTCGATTTCGGCACGCTCCAGAACCATATCGGTAATATCTTCGACCCGGACCGCCATCAGCGGGAGGCCATCGACCGGTGCGAGGGGAATGGTGGTCAGGACGAGGGTTTGTGGGGGGGCCTCCAGTTCCACGAGAGCCCGCCGGGCGGCGCCTTCTGGGGCAAGCCGCTCCACCGAAGCAACAAAGGGCCTCAGCCCGGGGGCCGATTCGAGTACCCGGGCAACGGGATGGCCCATGAGTTCGTCGCGCGAGGCCCCGGCAAAGTGGAAAAACTCGGGATTTCCTTCGTACATGGTCCCCTTCACATCCACCACCACCACGGCATCCGCCAGACCGTCCAGATAACGTACGGCCATGGGCGGATCCTGCCAGCCGGCGATATGGGGCGCGCTCTTCATGGCCGGGATTGTAGCACCGGCCCGGGGTCAAGGCAATGGAATGCCAGGAGAACCGGGAGGATGAATACGCCCGGGGCGGCCCCCCGTGCACCCCGCCTTTGCCAAATCTTTACCTGGACTTTGCTATTGGTTTTCTATCGGGACGTATTGTACGCCGGATTATCGTGATCACAGGAGACCGAAGATGAACGCTGAAGGACGTGGAGTATCCAATTGCCCGTCCCGGCTGACGCGGGAAGTGCCGAGCCGTCTGCTGGACCGTAATACGTCTGGCTGCATGCCCTCTCCCTACCAGCACCGCCTGCTGCTTACAGCACCGCGCGGTCGCGGCGCGCTTCAGCCGAAAAAGCAACGTCTACGGAATCCTGAATGGAACGCTTAGCTTCTCATAATCTCCACTATACTCCTGGTCACCCCGAAGGGGCTGCCCAGGAGTTGTACGGGCCGTCGCTTCGGGATGGAGAATTTCCCATGCAGGACGGTCTTTCGCTTTGTCCCCCTGCAGACCCCGGCATTGAAACTATCTTTGGTGGAGGTGAATATAAGCGGTTCGGCAACGGTAATATGATCCCTGGCATACCGGTAATCGGGTCGGGCGGGGACGGCAAATCTCCACAATACGGGGCCCAGAAACCCCCTGTTGAAAATACCCCTCCGCAAAACTGGCATTGGGGTACCCAATTGAATATAATGGCTGGTTTCCCGGACTATACTTGCGTAAAGTTTTTGCGTATAATGTCCGGAAATCGCGCGATTCCTGCTGGGCATCGCGCCAGCCGCAGTTACCGTCCCGCAGGCTTGGGTCCTGCACAGCACGTGTTTAAATGGTAAGGCCCGAAGTGTGACTTTGCCATTTTTTACCCCTGGTTGCCGTGATTAGAAACCCCGGCGCTAACTCTTGCGATTTACCGCAGTGTTGCGGTATTCGAAAGGAGGATTTATACGTTGGCTAAAGGAAGACACCTTCTCATTGATTGCACGAATGTGCCCCGGGAAGTCTGTGGCGACGACAAACTGGTATTGAAGGCGATGGCATCGGCCGCGGAACGCGCCGGTGCGACCGTCATCTCCCAGGTTCGCTACCATTTTGGGCACAATTCCGCACCTGGCTTCACCGCCATGGTCCTGTTGGACGAGAGCCATTGTTCCGCACATGCGTATTCGGACGAAGGCCTGCTCGCCCTGGATATCTTTACCTGCGGGGACACCGATCCCCGAGATGTGTTGGCGTATATGCAGGAGATGCTCGACCTGGGCGATATTACCGTGCAGCATTGCGAACGGTTCCATACGCCTGGCGAGCGCTTTAGAGCGCCTGAGATTGCTGTCTCCCTGAAGTCCTTCCGTACCGAGGCTTTCGAGCTCGTGGGCAGCGGAAACGGGCATGGATAATCGCTGTTTCCACAGCGGTTCCGCAGACGGACTGAAACCTCTCTTAAGTCTTGACCTGGACCAGATCCACACCTTCAAGGGTCTGGTCCAGGCGATGTCTCACACGGCTTTCGGCGGACGAAGGCTGGGCGAGGCGCTCGAAACACTGACGGAAATGGCGCAGACGCCGGGATGCTTCAAAGTCATGAGCATTTCGGGCGCCATGACGGTGGCAAAGCAGGGCAAGATCGTTTCAGACCTCATCGACCGCGGTGTCATTGACGCGGTAGTGGCCACCGGTGCGCTGGTGACCCACGGCCTGACGGAATCCTTCGGCAACACCCACTACGCGGTGCCCCATGACGCGACGGACGAGGAGCTTTTCGACCAGGGCTATAATCGTATTTACGATACCCTGGAAATGGAAGCCAACCTCAACGACCTAGCCGAAATTATCGCCGGCATCATGGACAAGCAGGATGCGAGCACCGCATGGTGTTCCAGCGCGATTTGCCGCGCCATCGGCGAGGAACTGGACAAGCGCGACGAGGGCCCCGGTATTCTCCGGAGCGCCTACCGCCGTGGCGTGCCCGTGTATATCCCCGCTTTTACGGACAGCGAGATGGGACTGGACCTTTCCACGTGGGCCATGGCGCGCAGCCTGAAGCCCGGCGCAGCCCCCGAGGCGTGCCTCGACACCGTCCCAAACTTTAATCCCTTCCTCGATTTGCAGGATTATGCCCGGCGCGCCATCGGCGCCTCGACCCTCGGCATCTTCACGATTGGCGGCGGAGTGCCGCGAAACTGGGCCCAGCAAGTGGGCCCCTACGCCGACATCACCGCGCGGCGTCTCGGGATAACGCTTCCCGAAATTAAGTTCAAGTATGCGGTGCGCATCTGCCCCGAGCCCGACCACTGGGGTGGCCTCTCCGGCTGCACCTACAGCGAGGGCGTGAGCTGGGGCAAGTTTGTGCCCCAATCCGAAGGCGGAAAACATGCCGAAGTCCACGCGGACGCCACAACAGTCTTTCCCCTGTTGGCCAAAGCGCTCTTCGAGACGCTGGAAGCTCCCAAGGTCTGCCCGAAGTCGGGCAAGTAACCACCTGAAACAGAATCGCCGCGCTCCACGATTCCGGAGCGCGGCGATTTTTTTGTTTGAGGGGATGCTGGAATCGCGATGCTGAGTCAATCCAGGACGCGCCGTTACATCCACCGGGACAGGCACGCGCGTTGTCGGGCACTCCGCATCTTCGTGACAAACTTGGTGAACGGAGTGACCCGCGCCCACACTCGTCGCGGGCGCGAGTCCGTCCCCTTAACCCTTCACGCGCCCCACTTCTCGCGGATCATCTTGAGTCCGTTGGTCGCGAGGTATTCTTCGCTCGGGGCCATCACGCGCCAGATGCACGTGGCGCCGGCGAGATCGGGGATCCAGGAGCCGAAGGCTTCGATCACCATCCAGCCGTCATAACCGATTTCCTTAAGCGCCGAAAAGCACGTGTCGTAATCGATGTGATCGTCGCCGGGCGTGGCGCGGTCGTTGGCGGAGATGTGCACGTGGTTGATGCAGTTGCCACCGGCGCGGATCGCCTCGGCGAAATTCTTCTCTTCGATGTTGGCGTGGAAGGTGTCGAACATCTCTCCCACCGCTTCGATGCCGACGGCGCGCACGAGATTCGCAGAATCCGCCTGGGTGTTGAGGAAATAGGTCTCAAAGCGGTTCAAGGGCTCGATGGCGAGCTTGATGCCCTTCTCTGTGGCGTGGGCGCCGACTTCACGGAAGCCCTGGATCGCGCGATCCATTTCGTCCGGCACGGGCCCCCGGCCAATGAGCCGACCCACCGGGCTGTACAGCGGGCCGCAGAGGGCCTCGGCGCCAAGCACCACACAGGCGTCAATGCAGGCTTTGAGGTGGGCGACCGCCGCCTTGCGCTCGCCTTCGTCTTCACTGATCAGGTTGGTGCCGGCGGGCAACACGGTCACCGCCGTGCGACCGAGACCGAGTTCGTCGCACTTCGCGGCCAGTTTTTCCCAGGGGGAGCCGTCTGCGGAAAACATGGGAAACTCCACCCCGTCAAAGCCCCAGCCCTTAATTTGCTCCAGGAGGGGCAGGTGGCTTACATCGGCGCCACCGGTCCAAAGCAACAAGTTCATCCCGACTTTCATGGGTCATTCTCCTTCTGTCAGCGCGTCCCTGTTCGGAGCGCCCGCGTGTTTGAGTAGTGCCCGGCGAGCAAAATCGCCACCCGCCGAAGGGCCCCGTCACTATACGGATGGGCGGGGCGGAAGGCAAGTGGAGGGATGAAGGGTGAAGGATGAACGCTGAAGAGAAAAAGGGAATCGTCTGTTCATCCTTCAGCCTTCATCCCTCATTCTCCATTTAACCTACCAATTGGTCAGATCGCCCCAAATCGGCTTATTTTTTCCATTTCACCCCTGACACCGGTGTCTTACGCAGTTTTATTGGTATTCCGACGAATTTTTGTGGCCCAAAGTTTGTTTCTGTGTTGAAACTTTTCCCACCAATCGGGGATGATATACGGAATAACGCAGGAGCAGCACTTTGAAGTACCCCCTGAATGTTGACCATACCGAACGGCTTGCCCGATGTGTCGCCGCCTTGGCCGCGCTGGCCTGCTCTATGAGTACGCGGGCGGCGGAGCCGTCGCCGGAATCCATCGAGTTTTTTGAGACCAAGGTCCGCCCCGTGTTGGCGGACCGTTGCTTTAAGTGCCACGGCCCTGAGACACAGAAGGCGGGGGTTCGCCTGGATGCGCGCTCGGCCATGCTGGCGGGCGGCGAGGGCGGCCCGGTGTTGCTGGAGGGCGATCAGGCGGCGAACAGCCGTATCCTCCAGGTCATCAAGTATGACACCCAGTTGAAAATGCCGCCGGACGCGAAATTGCCGCAGGAGCAGATCGACGCCCTCACCGAATGGGTGAACATGGGCAGCCCCTGGCCCGGTGGCGAAGAGATTGTGGCGGCGAACAAGGAGACGGCATGGGCGGACCGGGTGGCGGCGGCCAAAGCCACCCACTGGTCCTTTCAGCCGGTCGCGTTGCCCTGCGCCCCGGAAGTGGCCGCGAAGGATTGGGCTAAGACCCCCATCGACCAATTCATCCTCGCGCAAATTGAGGGAAAGCAGATCACGCCCTCGCCCCGGGCGGACAAGCGCACGCTGATCCGCCGGGCCTACATGGACCTGACGGGTCTTGCCCCCACCATGGACGAGGTGCGGGCCTTTGAGGCGGATGAAAGCCCCGAGGCCTTCGACAAGGTGATCGAGCAGTTGCTGGCGTCGCCGCGCTATGGCGAACGCTGGGGCCGGCACTGGTTGGACGTGGCGCGCTATGCGGACTCCAAGGGCTATGTGTTTCAGGAGGAGCGGAGCTTTGGCTTTTCACACACCTACCGCGACTATGTCGTTCGGGCCTTCAATGAAGACCTGCCCTACAACACTTTTCTGAAGCAGCAGCTCGCCGCGGACCTGATGGATCTGGGCGAGGACAAGCGCCCCCTGGCCGCGCTGGGCTATCTCTCGCTGGGCCGCCGCTTCGTGGGCAATATTCACGATATCACCGATGACCGAATCGACGTGGTCATGCGGGGCATGCAGGGCCTGACGGTTTCCTGCGCGCGCTGCCACGATCACAAGTACGACGCAATCTCGGCGGCGGACTACTATGGCCTCTACGGTATCTTCCGCAGTTCCACGGAGCCTGCGGAGTTGCCGCTCATCGAAGAACCCAATCCCGACGATCCGAAGTATCAGGAGTTCCTGGCCGAATTCAACCGCAAGCAGGCGGAGAAGGAAGCGCTGGTGGATCAAATCCAGGGCGACCTGCTGACCCACTGCCGGGACCAGATCGGAACCTATCTCACGGCGGCCCACAAGGCCTGGGACATGGATGATCCAACGCTGCGGGTACTGGCGGCGGATCTCAAGGTGAAGTGGCAGCTCGTGACGCGATGGCGCGATCACTTGAAGGCGCTCTCAGCCGAGCCCCACCCCGTGCTCGGACCCTGGTTCGCCTACCGCACGCTGCCCGAAGCGGAATTTGCGGCAAAGAGCCCCGAACTGGCCGCGCAGATTGCCGGCAAGTCGATGAACGGCGCCGAGGTCAATCCGCGCATTGCTAAACGTTTCGAGGGCGAGGCGCCAAAGTCCATGGACGAGGTAACCCAGCGCTATGTGGATGCCCTCCGCGACGCATCGAAGGATTGGGCGGACCTGCTGGCCTCCCGGCAGCAGATCGCGCTGAATAACCCCGAGCGCGCGGGCGACCTGCCCCAGGCGCTGCCCGATGTCAATCAGGAGGCGGTCCGCCAGATTATTTTTGCGAAAGACAGCCCCGCCAACATTCCCCGGGGCGACGTCTGGAATCTGAGCGAGGTGCCCATCCAGGGGCGGATGCGCGACAAAGACAACGCGATTACGCGGGTGAAAAACACCCACCCCGGCAGGCCGAACCGGGCCATGGCGCTGGTTGACGGCGAGCTGTTCAATCCGTATGTATTCCGTCGCGGCCAGCCGGGCAGCAAGGGCGACGACGTGCCCCGGAAATTTCTCGACGTGCTCTCCACGCCCGCATCACAGCCCTATACGAACGGCAGCGGTCGCCTCGAACTCGCCAACGCAATTGCCACCCACGAGAATCCCCTCACCGCGCGGGTGATGGTGAATCGCGTCTGGATGCACCACTTCGGCCGACCGCTGGTGGGCACGCCAAGTGATTTCGGCGCGCGCAGCGATCTGCCCACCCATCCCGAACTCCTCGACTATCTCGCGAGCGAATTCATGGCGGGCAACTGGTCGGTGAAGAACCTCCACCGGATGATCATGCGCTCCGCGGTGTACCAACAGGAGAGCCTGGCGCACTCCGACGGAGAAGCCGCCGATCCGGAAAACCGGCTGCTGTGGCGGCAGAACCGCCAGCGCCTGGACTTCGAATCCATGCGTGATGGCGTGCTGTTGGCATCGGGCACCCTGGATATGACCATGGGCGGAGAAGGTGTCTCGATTGTGGACGCCCCCTTCTCCACGCGCCGCACGATTTATGGTCAGGTGGAGCGCCAGAATCTGCCGGCGGTCTTCCGCACCTTCGACTTTGCGAGTCCAGACATTCATACGCCCATGCGCGTGAACACAACCGTGCCCCAGCAGGCCCTGTTCTTGATGAACAGCCCCTTCCTCGTAGAGCAGGCCGAACAACTTGCGGCGCGGGACTCCGTCGCGAAAATGGCGACCCCCGAGGAGCGCATTGCCGCACTCTACCAGGCGGTCTTCCAGCGTGATCCCGCGCCGGACGAAATCGCGCTGGGTAAGCGCTTTGTGGAGCACCAGGAGACGGCTTCCCCCGATGAATTCTCGCACCCACGCTGGCAGTATGGCTATGGCGCGGTAAACCCGGCCACGGGTGCACTGGGATCCTTCACGGCCATGCCCCACTTCACGGGATCGGCGTGGCAGGGCGGCCCAAGCCTTCCCGATCCCGCTACGGACTGGGCCTCGCTGAATTCCCACGGCGGTCACCCCGGCCCGGCGGGCTTTGCGGTGGTGCGTCGCTGGACCGCGCCCTATGACGCGACGATTGGCATGGACGGCGACCTGAAGCACGGCTCCGCCGAAGGCGATGGCGTCTTTGCCTCCGCCGTGGCCCCGAACGGCCAGGTGCTTTGGCGCGGAAGCGCCCACAACAACAGCACGGCGAGTGTCTTTGAAGGGTTGGTGGTAAAGGCCGGCGACACCATCGATCTCGTGGTTGATTGCGGCTCGAACCAGAGCTTCGATTCCTTCACATGGCACCCGCGCATTCACGTGCTTGCCCCCGCGGATGGCGTCGCCAGCGCGGGACGGGAAACCGAATGGCGTTCACGACTCGGCTTCCAGGGGCCACCCCCGCCGCCCATCGAACCGTGGGGTAAATATGCCCAGGTGCTGCTGATGTCGAATGAGTTTATGTTTGTGGATTGAGCGGGAGCACGGACATTCCTGTCCGTGTGGTCGTGCAACGGAGTTGCACGAGACGCGGGTAAGAAAACCCGCGCTCCCGAGTACTGGAGTAAAACCTAATGAGCCATCATAAACCAACCGCCGACGACTTTGTCCTGAACCGTCGCGATTTTCTCAAGCGCACGGGCATGGGCTTTGGCGCCATGGGCCTGGCCAGCACACTCCTCGGCGGCAGCACCAACGCCTTCGGCGCGCTCAACCCCACCGCGCCGCAGCGGCCCCACTTCGAGGGCAAAGCGAAGCGCGTGGTGCACATCTTCCACAACGGCGGCCTCTCCCAGGTGGACTCTTTCGATCCGAAGCCCTCGCTGGCGAAGTATGCGGGCCAGAATCTGCCCAACTTGAATCTCCGCACGGAGCGGCCCACGGGCGCAGCCTTCCCCTCGCCCTTCACCTTCAAGGAATATGGCGAGAGCCGCATTCCCGTGAGCAGCCTTTTCCCCCACCTGGGCGAATGCGTGGACGACATGTGCATCGTGCGCTCCATGTGCGCCGATGTGCCGAATCATGAACCGTCGCTCTTGCTGATGAATTGTGGTGACGCACGCCAGATCCGCCCGAGCGTGGGTTCGTGGGTAACCTACGGCCTCGGCACGGAAAACCAGAATTTGCCGGGCTTCATTTCCATGTGTCCCAGCGGCTACCCGATTCAGGAATCGCAGAACTGGCAGTCGGGCTTCCTCCCCGGCGTCTACCAGGGCACCTACATCGACACGCAGCACACGGAAATGGAAAAGCTCATTGCCCATATTGAGAACAACTATCAATCGAGCAAGTCCCAGCGCGATCAGCTCGACCTGCTCAGCGAACTGAACCACCGCCACCTCGCCGCGCGCGACCAGGACAGCGAACTTGAGACGCGCCTTCAGAGCTTTGAACTGGCTTACCGCATGCAGCTCGACGCCACGGACGCCTTCGATATTTCCCGCGAGCCGGAAAGCATCCGCGAGATGTACGGCCCCGGTGTCCACGGCCGTCAGTGCCTCATCACGCGACGCCTGCTCGAGCGGGGTGTGCGCTTCATTCAGCTCTGGCACGGCGCGGGCCAGCCCTGGGACAGCCACGACGACATCGAAAAACTCCATGGCAATCTCGCGAAGGAATGCGATCAGGGCATCGCCGCGCTATTGAAGGATTTGAAACAGCGCGGGATGCTCGACGAAACGCTGGTGCTCTGCACGGGCGAATTCGGCCGCACGCCCACGGTGGAACTGCCCACGCCCGGCGCAAACGCGGGCAAAGTAAACGGTCGCGACCACAACCACTATGGCTTTACGGCCTGGATGGCGGGCGGCGGCGTGAAAGGCGGCCACATCCACGGCGCGACGGACGAGTTCGGATTCCAGGCGGTGGAAAACCGCGTGCACGTCCACGACCTCCACGCGACGATGCTCCACCTGCTGGGCTTCGACCACGAGAAACTGACCTATCGCTACGCGGGCCGCGATTTTCGACTTACGGACGTGCACGGCAACGTGGTGCGGGATATTATTGCGTAGGGAGGGGACGTACCGCCGCAAGGGCACTTGGGCGTGCAGGCTAAACCCAAATTGCCATGCACACTCGATATCGAAAGGCCCACTCTGGTGCGGCGGCATGTCCCCGTGGATGTTGAAAGGTGATGCGGCCAATTCACGCAGCCCATTTGAATGGCTTTCGACTGGGTCTGTATCACCTGCGGTGTTGATCGTTCGAGACTTACCGAGCCATCCACTGGGACAGGCACGCGCGTTGTCGGACGCTTCG
>JBHEKR010000176.1:0-19355 GCA_041859365.1 Candidatus Hydrogenedentales bacterium | reverse complement strand
CGCACGAACCCACTACAAATTTCGGCCCTGCTCCTCTACGAAGTCACCCATGCTGTACCACGATCTATCTCCCCCATCTGCCGGCGGGCCGCCGGCGCTTCATACACACGTTTCATTTGAATATCCGAGTACTTGTACCTGTCCTGAGATTTCTCTACAAAGCACTTGCGCTTCCGCGTCTTTGTTGATAACTTAATACTACTTTACGCTACCTTTATAGTGAATCAAACGTCAGAAAGATATCTATATGCGCGGCTGGTATTCCCGGGGCTATCTTCCACATTTCGACGAGCCAGGAAGAGTCCAGTTCATCACGTACCGCCTCCACGATTCCATGCCCAAAGAAGTTCTCGACGCCTACGACGAAGCGCTTCGTCGCAAGGAAATCGACGAGCTCGAACGGATGCGCAAGATCGAGCGCTACCTCGACAAAGGACACGGCGCCTGCTGGCTGCGGCGTCCGGAGATCGCGGAACTCATCGAGCAGAATATCCTTCATTTCGACGGGAAGCGCTATCGGTTAATCGCGTGGTGCGTCATGCCCAACCATGTGCACGTGCTCGTGGAGACCGTGGCGGGGTATTCGCTCGAAGACCTGGCACACTCGTGGAAATCCTATACCGCCCATGAGGCGAACAAGCTGGTCGCTCGGCGGGGGAGCTTCTGGCAACGCGAGGTCTTTGATCGCTACATGCGTAGCGAGGCGCATTTCAGCAGGACAGTCTTCTACATTCATTGGAATCCGGTACAGGCCAATCTTGTTGACAGTCCGGAGAAGTGGCGATTCAGTAGTGCGAGAATGTGGGAGGAAAGCGACTCTTGACCGGCCCATCGAGAGGAGCGAGATCCACAAGAAATACGAGTGGGCTCTGATGTAGTGAGTTACATGCACGCATGGAGCGCCGCCGGCGCTCCATGCATACGCGTCTTTACAAGGTCTGAAGTACAGCTCCCTTTTGTCCGGTGGTGTAGATCAAGTACCTTAATCAGGACTCCGTGTCTTCGGCGGAGTAGCTGCCCGTCCCGGAACGCAACGAGGAACAGACCGATGAGAACAATCTGGATATCATCCACGAACGCCATTCTATGGGTGGCCATTCTTGCGTGCAGTGGAATTGTTACGCACGCTGCCCACGCCGGCACGAAAACAACACCCGACATTGTCATCTACGAGGGCGCCTATCCCGGCTGGCCCTGGATCTGCGCGGGATCCGACGGAACCCTGTACTGCGCCTTTCGGGAAGGCACGGAGCACGGTTTCTCGCCCTCGGGAAAAATCATGCTTTCCATCAGCCGTGATCGCGGGCAACATTGGTCCGAGGCCCGCACCGTGATCGACGCGCCGGAGGTTGATGACCGGAACGTCGCCATCGAGCAATTGAAGGATGGGCGGCTCTTCATGGTGTACAACACTTACACCCGCGATTTGAAGTCGCAGACCATGGGCTCCTTTTCTTCGAATGGTGGCGAAAGCTGGTCCACCCCGACACCCATCGGTCTCGATGAAACGCGCACGCGGGCCGCTGTCGTGGAGTTGTCCGACGGTTCCCTGCTCCTCCCCTACTACCGCGCGCCGGGCGACCAGAGTCTCGCGGCCCGTTCGACGGATGGCGGGAAGACCTGGAAAACCGCCACCATCGAAAACACGGATCAGTTCGTGGGCGACGAATGGGATGTGTTGGAAGTGTCCCCGAGGCGGCTCATCGGGATTATTCGAAGCAGCGACAAGAGCGGCGACGGCTACTTCTGGGTCAGCGAAAGCCTGGACTTCGGCCAGACCTGGTCCCCCGCGCGGCGGACCAATCTGGTGAGTGCGCGCCACCCCAGCCCGGCGGAGATCACCCTGCAGCACGGCAAAGTGACGGTGATCTATCCAAACCGCCGCATGGAATCCGTGGCCGCGGCGACCACGACCGATCCGACCTTCACCACCTGGGATGTTGAAGATCAACTTCTCTGCTATCGCTACGGTCCCGAGAGCGCCACCATTCCCGATGGGAGCTATCTTTCGTCCGTAAGCGTTGGGCCAAATCGACGCCTGCTGGTGGACTACGAGATTCGCGAGAATACCAAACAGATCACAGGCTATTTCGTGGATTTTCCGAAGGACTGGTAAACTCCAGGTTGTATTTTCAATCCGTTCTGATCGGCTAAACAGTACGGCGTGGATCACCTCCATGCTACCGGGGTCTACTGAATCCCGCGCCCAGCAGAATCGTCCCGATGGCCACCATCCAACTTCCCCCTATTTTTGTGGCAATTCTGAACCAGGGTCGATATATTCGCTTCCAAAGCGCTGTTGCAAGCACCGTCGCCATAATCGCGAGCGATAGGAAGAATACCGCGTGGACGTGATAGCTGGATCCAGGGGCGAGGGTAGCGCCGTAGGAAAGTCCTGCTGCGGTTCCCGCGAGAGCGATAGCGGCTCTGGGCCACCCTTTGCTCTTTTCCAGCGGATCGATCAACAGCAATCCAATCACGATCAGGGGAATGGCCCGCGCCGATTCTCCAAGGCCAACGCTGAAGCGGGCACCGGCGATGACACCCCCCACGATAGCCATACCCAGGGTCCACAGGGGCTCAACACCAGAATCGACTTCCACCCGCGCGAAGACGATAGCCAAAGCAACCAGGGCAATGGCCTGGTCGGGAAGGGGCAACAGGTGCGCTTCGTGATGAGCGACGGATGCACGGTGGTCCCCGTGAGCGAAGGCGGCGCCCGCCAGGCAAAACGTCATCAGGAGCAGCCCGAGAAGTAAAGTGCCAGTCGGTGTCTTTTGCGGGCTAGCCAAGGAGAAAATACACGCCAACGAGGGACATGGCGGCCCCGGAAAAGCGGGCTATTTTCCCATCATAGCGGGAAAGGGCAGCCAGTCCAAAACCGATGCCCGCCAGGTGAATCAGTCCCGTCGCAAGCACGAATCCGATGCCGTAAGATACGCCATCAGCCGCCTCGGGCAGTTCCGCGCCATGGGCGTAGCCGTGGAAAACCGCGAAGATCCCCACCATCACCAGCGCGATCCATTCCTTGGGCTTGAAAGCAACGGCAACGGACAAACCAAGCCCAATAACCGACAGGGCAATCGCGATTTCCACACCTGGGAGGGGGAGACCCGCCGCACCGGCAAATCCACCGACCGCCATGACCATGGGAAACACGACGGGCAATTTCCAGACATTCTGTCCGCCAAGTTGTGCGCCCCAAACGCCCACCAGAAGCATCGCGAGTAAATGGTCAAGACCGAGCACGGGATGAAGAAAACCACTTTGGAAGCCGCCCAATGCGCCCGTGCCCGTATGTGCCTGAACCACGCCACAAAATGCACAGGATCCAAGGAAAATGAGCAAGGTAATTCGTCGCATGGCTGAACACTCCTGTCGGTTGAGCGATGAACCCGGAGTGTAGCAGCCTGTTTATGGAGACATCAATGACATGAAGTCGTTGTTGCGCAGCTTGGCGTTCGCAACAAGCCCAATGCTAACGGACCACATCCCGAACACGATCAAAGGTGATCACGTCGGGCGCCGGTGGAAGATCGGGCATCAGGTCTCTAGCCCAGGCGTTGACGTTATGAATTGTCCCATCCTTCACCCAGAACGCCGCGAGTACTGGAGTCCATTTAATGGGCTTTTCCATCGAGCGAACAGAATCCAGCATGATGGCCATACCCCCGTCTATTTCCCCTGCGGTAAACATAACGATAGACCCTTGGATTCCATGCTGCGTCAAGCTCTTGCCGACCTGTCGCGCCACAAGTTCTATGGCCTTCTGCTGGCCAAATCCATAGGATCCTTCATCGTTGAAACTCGATTCATAGTACAACTGCGACAAAGGCTTCTGTGTCTTCGATATCAGGACGCGAATCATACTTCGCTCATCACTGCGCACTACGTCAAGTGGTTCCGCGCAAGCGATGCCATCATCATCCACGCTGAAAATGGCATAGGCAACCTCGGAAGTTGCGAAGCGAAGCGGCTCTCCGTTGAATGGGTCCACGGGCGCTTCAGGAAGATAGGCGGGAACGAGATCCGCTAATACAGCGGGCATGGAGCCTTGGGCCAGCTTATATCGTTCCACCGCGATTGCGGCGCGGGCGGCAAGTAATTGCGCACGACTTCTTGCTTCGATTATATGGATGGTTTCGCAGGATTCGAAGGGATCAACCTGGCCATTGAGCGCCTTCTCTCCGAACCACGTCCTCGCCAGGACCGCCGGGTCGTACGCCCGCGCCAGCGCCTGATCCAGGCGAACCAGTTGCGCGTCGGTGAGTGTCAGGGACGAGAGCATATCCTGGAAGGAACCGAGCAGTAGCTCTAAACATGCATAGCGCGACAATTGCACCAACGTTATCGGTGCTTTCGCGAAGTGACCCATGAACCCAATCCCCGCTTCGGCCTGTTGCACCGCGCGCTCCGAGTCACCCAAGGCTGTCTGCACCGATATTTCGCTTGCGAGCGATCGCGTCGCGTCGGTCATCCCGCTGGAGGGATCTTTTGTGCCACCAAAAAGCCACGCGAAGAAACCCGACTTGACGGCATACTGGTAGCATGGTAGTGCGGCGGCCTCCGAAAGGAGTCGAAGGCGTTCAGAGAGGACCTCAGCGGCAAATGCGGCGACATATATCGGGTGCGCGTTTTCCTCGCTGCTCGCACAGGCGTTCCAATTTTTGAGTTCCTCCTCGGTCTCGGGAATTCCGCTCGTCTCCAGTTGCTTGCGTTGCTGGTCGAACTGGGCGAGTAGATGCTGCACCACCGCCGGAGGGTAGTTGTCCAATGAAGGAAGTTTTGGCGTCTCTTCCGAAATTGCTGCCAACGCCGGGATCAGAAGTGCGCAAGTTGCTCCAAACACGACTACAACCCATCGCGTTTTTTCCATGGTAAATTCTCCTGTCTAGGTAACCTACAACGGGGCGTCCGCTTTATTCATGCGCCACTTCAGGAACGCTTAAGGATCACTAAGGACCTCGCCGGAATCTTCCAAATATCGGACTTGGCATCCGTCGCGGTGTCCACATAGGCCGATGCGGTCTTCACTTCCACCACTTCACGCCCATAGTTTACCAGCACCAGGTGAAGGTCCCGGTTGGCGAAGGCGGAGGCGACCACGTTCTCCGGCAGGGGCGCGCTGAAGAGCGTAGAATCGCCGATCTCCAGCCAGGCCATGGTGCCCTCTTCCACGAGAGGTTTGTAGCGCTTGAGCCAACGGGCATAGGTCGGGCGTGCGTTGGGATTGCCGGGGACGGCGTCCCAGGCGCTGTAGGTGTGGAGTTTCGAGGGATCTGCCTGGTACTGGGCAAAGGTGTCTTTGCAGCGCTTGAGCCAGAAATCATCTTTGTAGGATACACCCGGTACGAAGCCGCGCTCGCCGGTGAAGATCCGGCCGCACATGGATACGGGAAACTGCATGTAGGGAATGGACTGGAGATAAGGTTCATCCTCGCTTTCAGTGGAGGCAAAGCCCATGTCGATGCATGGAACCACATAGGGGGTGTGATTCTTTGTGAGATTCCGCAGCGCGTCGGCCTCGGCGACGCCCTCGCCCACCCAAAGGTAATCGTAGGTTTTCAGTGCGCCCGCCATGGGCATTTCCGCAGCGTTCACGTGTAGCTTCAGGATACCGCCGCGCCGCTTTACATCGGTATAGATTAAAGCCAGCAGATCGGCAAAGGCGCCATCATGCTCCGCAGTCTCTTCGAAGGCCACTATCTCGTCTTTCGCCACAGGCATGGCGCCTTTCGCGGGATGCTTGTTGGCCAGATAGCCGCCGTCCACATAGATGCCATCGGTGCCATATTCATCAAGAATCTGGGCGTATTTCTGCAGTACAAAGGCGCGCCAACCCGGACTCGCGGGGGAACAGCGGGCCATGTTCCAGTAGCCCACTTCGAGGAAATCGCCTTCACGACTCCATTCCTGTTTGAAATCGGGATCCGTTCGCTGAATAAAGCACGGCGAAGTATAGGTCAGGACCTTTATACCCCGATCATGGGCGAGCTCGATAAACTTCCGATAGCCTTCGGGATTCACTGCGGAATACTTGTCGCCACCGAAAAGACGGAGTGAATCATTCCAGTCATCGAACACCTGAATGATCTGAATCCCCTCGTCCCGCATGCGGTCCAATTCGGCCGCGTCATAGTCATCCACCACCCAGGGCTTGGTGGCGGGATATTCGCCGAGGTTGTAGCAGGCCTGGCCGGGGAGATAGTCCGTAATAAGGTGGGTCCGCATAGCGCCGCGAATCGACTGGGTGCAGGTAGCGATATTCGTAAGTCGACGCTGATGGTCTTCCCGACTGTAGGCGCGAAGGAGGGACGCCGCCTGATCCGATCCGTTTGAAATCGTGGTTTCAACCGCTTGCGCCGATGGCGTGGAAAGTCCCGCAACACTTCCGGCAACAATCGCCTGGGTTCCGGTGTTCAAGAAGGTGCGTCGTTTCACGGCGGGGTCTCCAATCGTTCATCTTCAGGCGAGGAATGCAATCCCGTTATAGTGCCTTGCGCCAGTACCCGATGTCGATCCAACGATCAAACTTAAAGCCTACGGCGGGAAAATGACCCACCTTTGCGAACCCGAGCTTTTCGTGAAGGGCCACACTGGCTTCATTGGGCAGCGCAATACAGCCAATGGCGATCTTAACGTCGTGCACGGGAAGTGCACGCAGGAGTTCCGTGTAGAGTTCCGTACCGATTCCCTGGCCTTCCGCGCCCTGGCGCAGGTATATCGTGGTTTCGGCACAATAGTGATAAGCCTGCCGTTCCTTCCAACGCGAGGCATAGGCATAGCCGAGGATTTCTCCCCCACGTTCACAGACCAGCCAGGGGTAACGCGCGGTAACCCTATCCACGCGTCCGGCCATCTCCGGGCCATCGACGGGCTCATACTCGAAACTGGTGACAAGTTCGGTGACATAGGGATTGTAGATCGAAGCCAGAGATGGCCCGTCATGCCTGGTGGCCGCGCGGATCATAACCGCCTACTTCACGGAAATGCATATGTCGAGGGCAAAGGATTCACGTTCCATATTCTCGAAGACGACGACAACGCAGTAGGTGCCGCTGCGGTGAAATACCTCGTGCTTGCCACCCGAGATGATGGTGGGCAGGGTCATGTTGAACTTGTACATCGTGCCCGAGAGTTTTGTCTTTGCGCCCCCCGCGATCATGTTGATGAGCTCGCCGACACCGTCACGGATTTCGGACTCGGCCAGCATTTCATCTTCTGGTGTCATGAGCATCGCCCGGATGGCCCGCTCCGCCAGGCTTGCGGGCATACTCAGCGCACAGGTACCCGTAGTTGTGCCCGAAAGCCCCATGACACCGCTGACATCGCCGTACATGTCATAGCCCTGCTTGATGAAAATCTCCTTGCGGCGGACCTGCATGGAGATCATCGTGGAGAAGGCTTCCTTCGTGGCGTCGATAAAAGGAGCAATCAGCTCCAGTTTCAGGGATGAAGACATCGGGATCGTTTGCTCCAGGGTTCACCGGTGGTCCGGTTTCTGGCTGAAATTCATCAAACTCAGGTCATCCGCCAGAAGCAGGTTTGCTCTGTCCGCGCCCGAGTACGCCATTTTCGCACTCAGAGAACTTTTCCGCAACAACGCAACATATTGTGCAGACTGTAGAAGTCATGAAACGATCAACAATACCCCCGTAACCGATACTTATCCACAGGGTATTCCGATCGATTCTGGAAAACATGGGTGTTGAAAATCTTTTCAGATGTATTATTTTAACTAACTGCAATTAATAGGTTTATGGTGTGTATTTGAGCGACTCATGCCCGAAAAGGAACACGCTCCAGTAAATTTATTCATCAACCAACCCAGGGTTTTACACATGTTATCCACAGGCATAAAAACCGCTTCGACATCGGTCTTACCACCATATGTTGCACCTTGACCGCGTGGCTGAAAAAAAAGAAACAGGAGCCGGAATTGCCGACTCCTGCCATAAAAAAATATAACCCTGAGTTCACCCGACCCAATCAGATCCGGATCGGCATCACCACGTTGATGTAAGTATCGTCCGGTGCATCGGTGCAGGGCTTCAGAATACCGGGACTCATGGCGTCTTTCACCACCAGGGCAACCTGATCCGACTCCATCCGGCGAAGTACATCGAGAACAAAATCCGGGTTAAACGCTATCTCCACCGTATCGCCGTCATAGTCGATGGGGAGTTCTTCCTCGTATTCGCCCACTTCCGGGGTAACGACCTTCAACGTCATGACGCCCTTGCCGAAGCCGAAGCGCACGGAATTGAACTTGTCATTGGTCATGGTGCGCGTGCGGCGTACGGCTTCCGTGAAGCGCTCTGTGTTTACCAGGACTTCCTTGTCGTGCTTGGCGGGGATCACCATGTTGTAGTTCGGGAACGTTCCCTCAATCAGGGCCGAAACCATGCGAAGGTTGTTGAACACGAAGGCGATCTGGCTCTCGTCCAGGAAAATCTGGGCGGTCTCTTCGTCGTCCAGCAGGCGCTCCAGCTCGTGAATCATCTTGGCGGGGATGATCACCTTGGCCTCGCGGTCCGAGGGAATACCTTCCAACTCGCGATTCAGGCTCATCCGGCGCCCGTCCGTGGCCACCACGGTGATCTTGCCGTCCGCTATCTCAAAAAGCAGGCCCGTGAGGTTGTAGCGCGCCTGGTCGTTGCAAATAGCGAAGGAAGAGCGCAGGAACAGCTTCTTCAGCGTCCCCTGCTTGAGCGTGAGCGGTTCTATGCCCTCAAAGCTACGGATGGGCGGAAATTCGTCCGGAGACATGCTGAAGAGCTTTGTATCGATTCGCCCGCAGGTGATCTCGATGACATTGTTGTCCATCAGGTTCAGCGTGATGTCCTCATTGGGCATCTCGGACAGCATGGAGGAAATCCGCTGCGAAGATACCGTGAGAGCACCGGGCCGCTCCACGGTGCAGTCCACCGTGCATTCGATGCTGACCTTGAGATCGGTGGCCGCCAGCTTGATGTTGGCTTCGCCCGTTTCAATCAGGATATGAGAGAGGATGGGCAGTGCAGATTTGGAAGAGACGATGCTCTTGACCTTATTGACGGCATCCAGCAAATCCTGTCGCGGGATCGTTATCTTCATTCTGGTTCTCCATGTCCGTTTATGGGGATAAGTGGTGCTTATTATATTAGATTGAATATAGAGATAAAACCAGTCGTAACAGTAATAGGGACTGGGATAGCGTGGAAAAGTGGGTCAACGTGTTTGATTATAGCTGTTTAGCCTGTGGAAAGAAACCTGAATAACCCACTACGTTTTCCACCGCCCTCCACAAAACACCGCGGAGGACCCGGACCGCATGGTGGATATCTTCGTCGGAATGTGTAAAACCCCGTTGGTTATCCATAGGTTATATGGTGTTTATCCACCGGTATCACAAGTGCTGTTTTTCCGCTGACTTCCAAGGTTATCCACACGGCTTTTTGACCGCTTTTAAGGGTCTCTCTGAGGTTATCCCCAACTTCCCCAAAAAGTTATTCTTCACTTGTGCAAAAAGAACGACGCGCGCCGTTTTCCGGCGCGCGTCTCACATAAACCATTATAAATAAACAGGTTAAAGATTCATGTGTTCAGAATGTCGCAAGTGAACTCGTAACTCTAACCCTATGAAAGACAATAGTTTGTAAGGCGTTTACCGCCATGGGTCAATTGTTGGTTATTCACTGTCCCAGTGGGTTATCCACATGTTTTCCACAGGCATTCTGAACAGGTCTATCTTTAATTGAATTTTCCCTTTTCGGTGGGAAGGGTACCCACCTCAGGTGCGGATTACGCGCAGGAACTCTTCGGGGTTTACGATACCTTCGGTCACTTTCTGTCGGCATCGCATGGCCATGGTGGTCAGTTTTGCGGCTTTCATAACCACTTCCGCGCTTGCTTCTTCGTAAATCAGCTTCCGAATGGGCTCGGTGATTTCCAACACTTCGAAAATACCGGTCCGGCCATGATTTCCGGTGTGGTAGCAGGCATCGCAGCCGCTGCCGCGATAAAGTTTCTTCGTCGTGGCCGGCAGTCCGAGGGATTTGAGGAGTGTCGGCGCGGGTTTAAAGCTGGTGATGCATTCACGGCAGATGGTGCGGACGAGTCGCTGGCCAATTACAGCGGTCAACGCGCTGGAAATGAGGTAAGCCGGGACTTCCATGTTGCGCAGGGTGGCGATGGCCTCCGGTGCGTCGTTGGTGTGGAGCGTGCTGAAGACCAGGTGACCGGTCATGGCTGCGCGAATGGCGATACGGGCCGTTTCGGAATCGCGAATTTCGCCCACGAGCAACACGTCGATATCCTGACGCAGGGCCGCGCGGAGGGTATTGGCGAAGGTGACATCGATATCCGTATCGATCTGCACTTGATTAATGCCGGAAAGCTGGTATTCCACGGGATCTTCGATGGTCACGATGCTGTCGGTCATGACGTTCTTCTGATTCAGGGCGGCGTAGAGCGTGGTGGTTTTGCCGCTGCCCGTCGGGCCCGTGACCAGGATCATGCCGTAGGGCTGCTCGATAATGCGGGTCAGGCTTTCTTCATCGTCCGATTCCAGACCCAGATCGCGAATGCCGGACAAAATGGAGGACTGATCCAAAAGACGCAGCACGATACGTTCACCCAGGAAGGTGGGCAGGGTCGCCACGCGGACGTCGAACTCTCGTTCGCCGACTTCCAGGCTGATGTGGCCGTCCTGGGGATGGCGCGTATCGGTGATGTCGAGTTCGGCAATAATTTTAATACGGGAAACAACGGCGTTTTCGAGTTCTTCGGGAATGCTCATGATATCGTGGAGCACACCATCGATACGATAACGCACGCGCATTTCGGGTTCCTGGGGATCCAGGTGAATGTCGGTGGCGCCAGAGTTCACAGCTCCTTCGATGATGGTGGTCACCATCTGGATCACGGAGCTGCCCGACGCCGCCCGGGCAATGGCTTCAAAACGCGCGGACTCCCGCTCTACTTCGACTTCCTCATTGACGCTCACGATATCATTCTCCATAACCGATTTATTTATAGATGGATGGACGGATTCTACAGGGACTTCTATATCCAGTTGCTTGGCCACCTGCCGGGCTGCGCGGGGGGACGGCGTTGCGGCGCTGGCGTCGTTTTCTTTCAGGGTTCCATAGCGCCGGGCGAGTTCGGTCTTGATGTCGTCGCAGGCGGTAATACTGACATGAATGCGTTTTCCCAATATGATACTGGCGGCTTCCAGCCGGTCCAGAGCCTGAGGACTGGTAATCAGCACATCGAGCCGATCTCCCTGAAGGCTTATGGGTATGATTTCATTTTTGCGGGCAACGCTCTCCGGAATCAGTGCGAGGGCCGCCGCGTCACTGGGGGTCTTGTCAAGCGCGGTATAGGGCAATTCGTGTTGAAGACTGAAGGCCCGGGCAATATCCTCCCGCGTGGCATAGCCATGTTCCACGAGAATATTGCCCAGAAGTCGGCCCTTGCGCTTCTGAAGAACCAGCGCCTCTTCCAGTTTATCCTGCGTCAATACACCCATGCCGACGAGGGTATCGCCCATGCTCTGTTGCACCGTGTGGACGGCTTTGGAATGGAATTCGTAGCGGAGCATGTCTTCTACGGCATTGAAGGATACTTTCCGGGCCTGGATCAATTGCTTGTACCAGGGGGTGCCGGTACTCGCTTCCTTTTCTTTGGCCCGGTTGAGCTCATCGCGGGTGATGAGCTCCTGTTTAACCAGATTTTCACCAAGTGTGGCGCTGTTTCTGCGCGCATTCATAGGGGGGTTCCTCCTCCGTTCGGTTCCCTGGGACGTTGGGCATTATAGGTTTAGCATGAATGGATCGCAAAGTGCTATTTTAATGAAAAATTCACGTCAGCAGGGCTTGCCTCAACCAGCAAACCATCATCCGGGATCTTTCCCATTTTTGCAAGTCCTTTTTATGGGCCCCGGTTGATGAAATTGCGCCCGCCGGGCCTATCGCGTATTATCGGGCTTCCACACGAACGCGACCCAGGCAGCAAGCACGGAACCCACCATGAGCGAAGATAATTCAGTGAATCCCGAGAATCAGCCCCGATTTGATCGTCCCCCGGTCAACTACGTTCAACTAATCGCCAGCCTGCTGGTGGTGCTTCTCCTGGCCAGTAACCTGATAACCTTTTTCTACTTTCGCGAAATGCTCGGCCTGGCGGGCCCCGCCGCCGTTCAGACCCCCGCGCCCGCGCCGACAGCGACGTCCCCCGGCCCTCAGGCTCCCCTTGCGGAGGGCTACCGGATTACCAACGGCCACGATCACCTGTACAAGCTGGAACATCTGGACAAGTATCTGGCGGCGGCGGAGTCGCTTGGGGTTACGCGCACCCTTTTCGTAGCCAGTTCGGAGTTCACCTTTGAAGGCAAAGGCGCCAAGGACAAACTGAACGACTGGAGCTCAAAGGAAATTCTCACCGCGGCGAAGAAGCACCCCGGCAAGATCATTCCCTTTGTAACGCTCCACCCGGATGATCCGGCGAAGATAGAGCTCTTGAAGGGTTATATGGCGGAAGGCGCCATGGGCCTGAAGCTCTACACGGGGCACAGCAACTTTTATGATCGGAAGCTGGATGCCGACGAGATGATGCCGGTCTATGCTTTCTGCGAAGAGAATGGGCTGCCGATCGTCTGGCATATCAACATGGACAAGTACGGGGATGAATTCGAGCGGGTGATGGAGAAGCACCCGAAGCTCTATGTGCTGCTGCCCCACTTCGGCGTGGGCTTCTGGAAGCCGGAGGGCAAGGTGATCAAGCAAATGGAGGCGTTGCTGGCGAAGTACCCCAATCTGTACGTGGACACGAGCTTCGGTACGCGCGAGATCCTGGTGGGCGGGCTCGAGAAGGTGAGTGAAAATCCGGACATATTTAAAGAGTTTTACAGGAAGAACCAGGACCGGATTGTCTGGGGTACGGATATGGTGGTAACGGGCAACTCGGAGAAGACCCAGGCGTGGATCGCATCGGTAATCCGGGCCTGCCGCGATCTGCACGAGAAGGAGCACTACACCTTCTGGATGGCCGCCCAGGGCTCAAAATACGCCTATGCCGGCGGAAAGAACATCTACGGCGAATTTCGCGGACTCGGCCTTCCGCCGGAAATCTTGAAGAAGATCTACGAAACGAATATCGACAAACTGCTGGCGGGGATGGCGAAGTAGCGGGGGTCCAGGGGACGTACCGCCGCAAGCGCACTGCGCGGGAGTGAATAGCGCCAGGGTAACCCTCGCCACTGGCGTCAGCGCAGCGCCCCACAACGCGGCGGCATGTCCCAGTGGAAATGACGTCGCGACGTGAAGGTTGGAGGCAGAGAGACGGGGAGGTACCTTTTTTGCCCGAGTCATCCCACGTATCCCCTGGGTCAGGCCCGCCCATCGCACACGCGCCGCTCAAAGCGAGTCGCTTGTGCTGTATTCCGTATAATGGGCTATTCGACGTTACCTGGGCGCGGGTCCGTCCCCTCGTCCTCCCCCTCAGCGCCCGCTGAGAAGCTCCTGCACGCCGGGGGTCACGGGGAATGCCGAACCAAAGCGAACGGGATCCACATGCCCATCGAGATAGAGGACATTGGCGCTGTCCGGATCACGCCCGAACACGCTGGCGGTGACCCGCTCGAACATGATCGGAATGGCCGCGCGGGTGTTGGCGGCGGCAAGGGGATCGCTTCGGTTGGCGATGAAGAAATACTCCACGTCCTTTTTCAGGCGCCGGAGCATCTTGTCGGCGGTGTCGATATCGGATTCAATGTTGGGTGGCTCCGGACTCTCCAGGGCTGCTTTAAAGGCCGCCAGGGCCGCCTCGTCGAGCAATACGTAACCGGTATAGACGTAGGAGCGGGCCATCAGGAGGTGGGCCGTGGCGAAGTCCGGGGGGCTCGCCTCCAGGGCGTTTTTCATGGCTTTCACGAGATCGGGATCGTTGAGGCTTGGCCGGACGAGCAGGCTCGGGTCTTTAATGAATCTTGGATAGAGCTGGCGAAGATCGGGCACCCAGGCGCCGGGTACATCGGTGACCATGGGCGGTAGCCGGTTGCCCTCGGACTGGGTGCTGTATTCCAGCAGGGCCTTGCCGATGGTTTCCAGATTCTCCGCGCCAGCCGCTTGCCGCGCCGCTTCCAGGGAGCGGGAGATGGTGGGCAGCAGGATGATGGCAATGATGGCGACAATGAAGACCGGCACCGTAACCTGCATGAAGCGGAAGCCCCAGGTGGCGATGCGCTCTTCCTGGGCTTCATGGCCCGCGCGCAGGTGATCTTCCGTCTGTACCGCGAGATTTTCAGGTGGGTGAACACCAGGGAGACCCCGGATGATCCGCAGAGCGGATTCTTCCGCTTCGGCCAGGGCCGCGCCCCCTTCCAGGGTGGCGATTGCGGCGTCGAGCTTACGCTGGCGACCGGGTGAGAGCAAATTGAGTTGTCGGCGTCGAATATTGTCGCGCATGCCCTTCGGGGCGGGTGCGGCGGCAACCTTTGTGCTCAGGGATAGTCGGTCGTAGGCCTCGAGCAGGAGACGCTCCGCCCGCCGCCGGGAGAGGTTCAGGCTTTCGCCCAGGGCCGCGGGGTGAATCCCGACGACGCAGGCCAGCAACACGGCGGCCCGTTCCTTGAGGGAAAGAGATTTCAGGGCATCCACGAGCGCGGCGTTGCGGTCATGCGCACCGGCTTCCTCGGTCGATTCTTCATTGTCCCAGTTGGACCACTTGTCATCCCGAGCGGGAGCCACGCCGCCCCGGAGGATATTGTCCCAGGATGAGCGCTTCTTCTGTTGCTGGCGTTTTGTCTGTTCCAGGCAGAGGAGGGTTGCGGCGCGGAATACCCAGTCCTTCACGGAAGGCGCTTTGCGCACCCGGCTGAGATTGTTAACCGACAGCGCGATGGTGCGCTGGAACAACTCCGAGGCCCCTTCGGGATCGCCCGTGAGCCAGTAGAGGTAATTGTACAGGGGTCCTTCGAAGTGCTCGATAAAGGAGCGGCACGAGGCCGGATCGCCCTTCTTTATATCAGCCAGAAGGGGCCGGGCATCGACGGTGGGATCGCTATGGGTAGCCTGCGTTTCCGTAGTCATCGTTTCCACGCGTGGGTAGGTCAATATGGGCTGCTGCGGTGGCCGACGGCACATCGCGCGGCTCGAGGCTAAAGGGTAGCAGAGTCGGTGGCGGGGATGAAAGATGGAGGGTGAAGAAACGGATGAAATGGGATAAGACGGATACGACGGATTTGATAGAAAACATCGGTTCTATCCGCCGTATCCTTCAGATTTCATCCTTCATCCTTCAAAGCGTCCAGCCTTCGCGGTAGGGCGGATTGACCAGGGCGTTGGCTTCGGCGTTGTTGGTCACCGTAAGATTGTCGCCATCCCATTCGAGGCGGTGATCCTTCATGCGGATCGCCAGCACCCCGATGAGCACCATTTCCGTCAGTGGTCCGCCATAATCAAAGCTGGAGCTCGCGGGCTTGCCGTCTTTGCAGGCGCGGACCCAGTCCTGCTCGTGAGGGGCGCTGTTCTGGACCACACGCTCGATGCTCGGGGCGGGGTCGGTGTAGGCTTTCCGCCGGGCATCGGGGAGGATCTGGGTCCCGCCCGCGCCGTGGGATTTGTGGAGGATGACGCCCTTCTCGCCGATGAGGAGTGCGCCGTTGTTGGGCAACTCAAAATCACCGGGAAGTACGTCGGGGATCGGGGGCATCAGGCGCCCATCAAACCAGGTGAGCTTCACCGGCGGCTTGTCGCCCCGGGCGGCGAACTGGTAATTCACCACACAGGCACGGGGATAGGTCTCGGCGGCGATCTCGGGAATGTCGTGGGTCGTGGCGGCGTGGACACTGGTGGGATGGCCCAGGTCCAGGGCATAGAAGGACGGATCGAGGATGTGGCAACCCATATCGCCCAGGGGGCCTGTGCCGAAGTCGTAGAAACCGCGCCAGCTCAGGGGGTGGTAGATGGGGTGGTAGGGCCGCATGGGCGCGGGGCCAATCCAGAGATCCCAGTTTAGGGATTCCGGCACCGGCGGGGTATCGGTCGGTCGCGCCATGATGGGGAAATCGGACCAGGGATCGCCGCCCACGGGACGATCACTCCACGCGAGCACTTCGCGCACCGGGCCGATGGCGCCGTCGTCGATCCACTCTTTTACAAGTCGAATATCGTTGGAGGAATGGCCCTGGTTGCCCATCTGAGTCTGGATGCCCGCTTCACGGGCCGCTTTGGTGATGGTGCGGACCTCGTGGAGCGTGTGGGCCAGGGGCTTCTGGCAATAGAGGTGCTTGCCGTTCTGGATGGCCGCCATGCAGATGACCGCGTGGGTGTGATCCGGCGTGGCCACGATGAGCGCGTCGAAGTCCTTGCCCGCCTTGTCGAAGAGGTCGCGGTAATCCACGAAGCGCTTCGCGCCGGGATAGAGATCGAAGATTTTGCCCGCGTGGTTATGGTCCACATCGCACAGGGCCACGATATTCTCTGTGGCAGCGCAGGCGGCGATGTTGTTGCGGCCCATGCCGCCGATACCGACGGCCGCGATGTTGAGCTTCTCGTTGGGGGAGATCTTGCCGGGAACCACCTTGGCGGTGTTCACCTTCGTGGTGGCGCAGGCCGACAGGGTGGCAGTTGAGGTGGCGGCCAGGAAGGCGCGGCGGGTCAGATCGTGGTGCTTCATGGGGGTCTCTCTCCGTGAATGAGGTTCGCAAGGCATGATAGGGGAAATTCGAGACGAGATCTAGTCGATGGGCTGATCAGGACACAGGAGGTGGAACCTTGGCCAGAAGATTGCTGACCACGGAAGGGCACGGAAATTCACGGAAGTTGGGAAATGGAAGGCGGGTCGCAATCTTCCGCAACAGGAGACCAATAGGGGGGTTGGTTGTCCGTCTTGTTGCTGCTTGCAGGGCTCTGGGCGCGGTCAAATACTAATTTAGTGGGAATTAGTATGAAATTAGTAGTTGTAGAGCCGTGATGGAATGTGCAACGCACAGAAAGGCTAAGTGGTTTGTTTATAATATTTTACACGTAGGTTTTGGCGACCCTGGGCGTCGATAAAGCCCCAAATACTAATTTCGTACTAATTTGTGTCAAATTAGTATTTGACAGTGGCCCGAAAGGACTATATACTAATTTGACACAAATTAGTATGAAATTAGTATTTCGTAAGTTATTGTAAAAAAAGAAGATAGATCCATGAGACTGCCCCAGAAGCCCCCAGACTACGCAAAATTGTTGCAGGAAATTCAAAGCCCGGAACAGCTCTCCGATATCCTGCAGCGGGTGGCCGAACCCACACTCAACGGAAAGTACATCCATTGGGAAACGGTGCGGCGCATGACGCCCCCGGAGGGGCTGAACCACCCGGATTGGTGGTTGGGCCTGAAATTTCACCGGACGGCCTCGGGCAAAAAAACGATCTTTCTCGCGAAGGACGGCACGTCCTTTCGCTATGCTCTGGTGGATCCCATTCCCGAGAAGCTGCATGCCATCGACCTCGCCGCAGGCGGAACCATCGAGGCCCGGTCCAACATGCTGAATACGGAGAACCGCGACCTCTATTACATCAGTTCGCTCATGGAAGAGGCCATCACCTCCAGTCAGTTGGAGGGTGCCGCGACCACCCGGCAGGTGGCCCGGGACATGCTCAGCAACGGTCGGCCGCCGCAGAACCGCGACGAGCAGATGATCCTCAACAATTACCTGGCCATGGAGACCATCGGGGATTACAAGGACAGCGCGCTCACGCTGGAACGCATACTCGAAATTCACCGCAGACTGACACAGGACACGCTGGACAATCCTGACGCCGTCGGACGTTTTCGCACCGTCGAGGATGGCGAGGTGGTCGTCCACGACCAGCTCACCCTGGAAATCCACCACCGCCCGCCGAGTCCCGATAGCCTGCGGGAGCGGATACAATTACTGTGCGATTTTGCCAACGGATCCACCGCCCGGGGTTTTGTGCATCCGGTGCTCCGGGCCATCATTGTCCATTTTATGCTGGCCTACGACCACCCCTTTGTCGATGGCAATGGCCGGACCGCCCGTGCCCTTTTCTACTGGACGCTCCTGCACCATGGCTACTGGCTCTTCAAGTTCATCACCATTTCCCCAATCCTGCGGAAGTCGCCCGGGAAGTACGCGAAGGCCTTTCTGTACACCGAAACCGACGACAACGATCTCACCTATTTCGTTCTCCACCAGTTGGCCGTGATAGACAAGGCGATGACCGAGCTTGGCAACTATGTCACCCGGAAGACCCAGCAGCAGAAGGCGATTGAACAAAAACTGCGCGGGCAGGTGACGCTGAACCACCGCCAGCTCTCGCTCTTGAGCCACGCGGGGCGTCACCCGCTGCACCGCTACACCGTGACCTCCCACCAAACGCGGCACGGGGTGGTGTACCAGACGGCGCGAACCGATCTGCTGGACTTGGCGGCGCGGGGCCTCCTGGTCAAGTCGAAAATCGGGAAGACCTTCTATTTCACGCCGGTATCGGACCTCGAGCAGGTGCTGGAACGGCTCGGTGCGGGCGGCGCTTGACAGTTTTACAGTTCTATGCGAAGATGAAGATGAAGGAGCTTGGTGAGCACTATGAAACTTATGGCATTCTTAGGCAAGGGGCTGCTTACGGCGGGCGTGGCGGCTGCGGGTTTATCCACCGGCAACTGGGCCCGCGAAACGGTGCACAGTTCGCCGCTGCGGGTGCAGCAGGCGCGTTTCGTGCCGCAGGCATCGACGCCTGCCGTGCCCGACGCCATGATTCCGGCCACGCAGGACAGTCTCCTCCACTATAAGTTTGTGCCGGGGGAGCGCACCTATTACCGGCTCCAGGCGGACATCAGCGGCGCGGGCATCGAGTCGCTGGCGGGCTCCAGCGGCGTGGCCATGGGCCTGGGAGGGGACATGCAGGTGCTCACGGAAAGCGTGGACACCTCGGGGAATGGTCACCTGGACATCCGCTTCGACAACGTGGTGATGCAGGGGAGCTTCATGGATGAACCCGTGAACCTGAGCCACTCGATGGCGGGCACGGAGTATCAGTATGGCAATGAGCACATAAGCACGGCGGCGGGCGATTCGATCAAGGGGATTCCGCAGCTCGAATTTTTCAACACGCCCACGAAGGCCGTGGTGTCTCCCGGCGGCGAGGTGCTGCAGGTTTCGGGCCCGGCGGGGATGGATCAGATGCTATCGCCGGAGACGGTTCTGGCCAGCGTGCAATTCCCCGATGGCGATCTGGATGCCGGAGCGCAATGGACTTCCGATTTCGGTATGCCGGTGCCGGGTATAGATGGGCTCGTGAGCAGCCAGGCGGTGAACACGCTGGAGGGTTTCGACCTCTACCGCGGTCGCTATTGCGCCCTGATC
>JBHEKR010000001.1:0-31004 GCA_041859365.1 Candidatus Hydrogenedentales bacterium | reverse complement strand
CACCCTCGCCTTCGACCAGTCCAGCCCAGAAGCCGCCTACTTCCAGTTCCGTCTGCCCGACTCCTACGATGGGCGCCCCCTGAAGTTCACGATCGAATGGAGCGCCTCGGCAGGAACGAGCGGGGATGTAAGGTGGGGGGTACTTCCAATTTCATTTGAAGATGGTGACACGCTTGATGACACCGGGACGACAACATATGTAGTCGATGGATTCATCACCACTAAGTCAACGCACATCTGCACCGCAAGCGCCACGCCCACTCACGCGGTTGGCGGATCACTAAACACCGTTCGAGTGATTCGACTAAGCAACCACGCATCAGACACTTTCAATGCCGATGCGATGCTGATGGGAGTAGGAGTATCGTACTAGGGTTCGAGCAGTGTGCCGCTTGCCTGCCAGCTTACGCCCTTGTAGGAGGCTAGGTGCACGTCCTTGAATTTCGCAAATCCGAACCAATTTAGGACTCGTTGACGTTCAATAAACTCAACCTGAGGAGCGTTTAGCTTGTCAAAGACGTTGAGAGTATTTCTCCGAAATGAGAGCTTCCGAAAATTTGAAAAGTATTCATAATAGGGCAGAAATTGCAAAGGTAACAGGTAAAGCGTGTAAACAAAAATGTACATGAGCGCGGTTAGAATTTGAGAAAACCTTAGTAGTGAAGATACAGACAAGCCCCTTAGAAACAATTGTCTCCCTCGCTCAACAATATTCTCGGCTATCCAGTTGCCCTCCTTGCTGTAAACCCAAACTATAAGTCTGCCACCCGGCTTTATATGGTTTACAAGGTTTCTAACAGTCTTGTCTGGATCGTCGGTGTGGTGAATTACCCCGATGGAATAAACCACATCAAAGACTCTTCCAAGGCTCATCTCAGATATGTCCGCCTCGATAAATTCGATATTTGTGAACTCCGAGTTTCGTGTGGCGGCAACCTCAATCGAGTTCAGATCGACAGCGACTACATGTTGCGCAAAAGGCGCAACAAAACTGGTGTGCTGACCGCCCCCGCAGCCAGCTTCCAGCACGGACTTACTCCGAAAGTCATCGAGCTTATTTGGATGAATCCAGTCGGTGAACAGGAAGAGTTCATCGTCCTGGAACATCTTCCACTGCTCTAACCACTGGGACTGTTTACTTTGGGTCATGGCTGAAAATACTCAATGCTGGGCCAATCCAATTTCAGGCTTTGCTGCCTTTGGATACTTGAGTTTTCTCTAGCAGGGTCAAGAAATGAAGACCTCGTTCAAAGGCCAGAGAAAAGGGAAACGGATAGAGCCTTAGGTGATTCTGAGTAGTAACTGGGGCTATTTCATTTCGGCGGAATTCGGTGTTCCACTGACGCCACGACCAATATTCGTAGGTCAAATGAACGCCGTGTCCACGATTCCCAAACCAGTCCATGAAGGAAAGGACCGCACGATCCCATGGCGTCTCGGCAATGTGATCTTTAAGAATCAAGCCCTTACCTGCGACTCGAACCATCTCGCGTAACAAGTTCTCTGGGGCAGGGCAGTGATGAAGGACATCTGAAACTAAGCAATAATCCCATTCCCCGTTCTGTCCAGGAATTAACTCGCCGTCAAACTTTCGAACCGGAATGTGAGGATCTGGCCAATTCATTACATCAACGCCCTCGATTTGGACGTCGGGCCTAAGCTGCATGATTAGCTTCGCCAGCATGCCGTTCCCAGAGCCGACATCAAGAATTCTCGCACCGTCGATAGGTAGTAGAGATATTGCCTCAGCAATTCTCTGAGTTCGCCTCTCCATCACGGAAAAGCTATGAATACAACCCAGCCATTTCGACCACGTAGGCAATGTTTAGCTCCGCCCCAATGAAGTGGTTATTTCTTCATGCACTAACCCGCCGACTACTTCGTCGCGGCGGTGTGCAGCGTGATCAGCCACCGTTCTTCGCTGATGAAGCGCCAGCCCCAGTCTTTCCAAGCAGCCGGGACGCCCTGGGCCTGGATATCTTGAATGGTTTTTCCCGCCTTGACCTGCGCTTTCACGGCGCTGAAGCACTCGTCGATCATAGCATGAAATTTCTGCAGGTCGGCCTTCGTCGACAGTGGACCGTGCCCCGGTATGATTTTCACATCGTCGGGCAGGGTTTCGAGGACTTTGGCGACGTTGGCGAGGTAGCCCTCAACCGTGCCGCCGTTTTCGAGGTCGATGAAGGGGAATCGCCCGGAGAAGAAGAGGTCGCCCATGTGGACGACGTTTGACCCACGGAAATAGACGACACTGTCAGTGTCGGTATGACCGGCGGGCATGTGAATGAGCTCGATCTCTTCGCCATTGAAGTGAACAGAGACCTTGTCTTCGTAGGTCACGACGGGCAGGGCTTCTTTGGGCTTGTCGGCGCCGAGGCGGCCGCGGACGTTCTCGTGGGCGATGATGACCGCTTCTTTGCCGAAGGCCCCGTTGCCGCCCGTGTGGTCGCCGTGGAAGTGGGTATTGAGAACAAACTTCAGGGGACCGGGCCTGATGCCCTTGAGCAGTTCGCGGATTTTGGCCTCGTCCTTCTCACATTTGTCGTCCACGATGAGGATCCCATCTTCGCCCGCGGATACGCCCACGTTGCCGCCGCTGCCTTCGAGCATGTGGATAGTGCCCGCGACGGGTACGAGAACGATATTTTCGTCCTGCGCCTGAACAAAGACCACGCCTGCGGCAAGGGCCACAAAGGCGATTAAAAGATAGAGGACGCACTTCTTCATTGGAGTCTCCTTGGCTGCTGCCTGTAATTCACGATGTGTCCTACGATGCCATGGACGGATTGACATTGCAAACTTGAGCCCGGCGCATTTTGTATCCTCCTCAGTCTATCGAAACTCGCGGAGCCGGGAGAACGGACGTTCCTGTCCGTTTTTCGTGCAACAGAGTTGCACGATTCGCGGGTAGGAAAACCTGCGCTCCCGCCTATTTATTTCCATCGGTCACCCCCGGCCAGGTATCCGTCCTGAACGGCGACGCGGGCAGTCCCTCCTTGTTGTAGAGGTTGCACACGGGATTGTCGGCCCAGGCATAGCGCACGGACTGTGGATTGGGCACGCTGGCACTGGAAACGACCACCGTGTCGCCGTCGATACGCGCCTCGGCCCAGACGAACTTCTGGTCGGCCCCGGCGATGGCGAAGCCCTTGAGGGGTGCGTCGTCGGGCGTGGTGAGTCCACCGCCGACGTGGTTGAAGTGGATTCGGATCGCGTTGCCTTCCACGCGGTGCCGGGTGTAGAGCGGCCCGGCGTAAGTGAGCTTCTCCCCGCCATAGTGGCGCGCCCAGAGCGAGAGGCGGCGTCCCACGTCCTGCTTGTTCTGCGGATGGATGTCGTCGGTCTCGCCGATGTCGATGATGGTGGCCATGCCGGTGTTGGGCGTCCTCAGGGTCATGAGCTGGGCCTCGCGCAGCTCCGCCCAGGCGCTGGGGCCGGGCTCGGGGGCCACGGGCATGAAGTTGGCCAGTTGCACGTAGAGGAAGGGGAAATCACCCTGGCCCCAATGCGCGCGCCAGTCGGCAATCATGGCGGGAAAGAGCGTGCGATACTGAAACGCGCGGCCCGCATTGCTCTCGCCCTGATACCAGATGGCGCCTTTGATGCCATAAGGCACGAGGGGATTGATCATGGCGTTGAAGAGCACGCCCGGCACGTTGGGATCGCCCTCGCGAAGCAGGGGCGGGGCGGGCTGGGGCGGAATTTCGCGCAAGTAGGCGCCGGGCCGGTTCGCCCATTCTCCGGCGAGGGAAATCTTCGGTGCATTGGGTACACCGGCAAGGGTGAGGTAGAGATCGTCGGAAATCCCGCAGATCCCGCCCACGTTCCCCATGTCGTAGACGCGCACCGCGATGACGTTTGCCCCGGCAATCACCACGCTGCCCGGCACGGAGTAGTTGCGGAAGACCGTAGCCGATTGCGTGCCTTCGTTCTTGCCTACGAGCGTCCCGTTGAACCAGGTGCGGTCCATGTCGTTGATGGGACCGAGGGATAAGGTCAGGTCCTTGCCCGCCCAGTCCGCAGGCACGTCCACCACCCTGCGATACCACATGAAACCGTCGAGGTCTTCATAGCCCGCCTTCTCCCACACGCCGGGCAGCGAGGCGATGCGCCAATCGCGCAGATCGACTTCGGTCGCGGCCCAGATCGGGTTGCCCTCCTGATGGCCCTTGTCATAGGTGGCGAGATCGGCGTTCCACTTCGCCAGCGCTTCCTTGTAGGCCGCTTCTGCTTTGGGAATGTTGGGCGCTTCCGCGTCCATCTGATCCAGCTTGATCTTGAAATCGGGCAGGGTGCGCAAGGCCTCCTCGCTGGTCCAGGCCTCGCAGAGGGTGCCGCCCCAGGAGCTGTGAACCAGGCCGATGGGCACGTCGAGCGCCCGGTGCAGATCGCGCCCGAAGAAATACGCCACGGCCGAAAAATTCGGTACGGTCTTCGGCGAACACACCACCCAGCCGGCCGTCTCCACATGATCTTTCGGGGTAAAGCTGGTCACGGGGGGCGTGGTGATATAGCGGATGTCGGGGTAATTCGCCGCGGCAATTTCCGCCTCGCGATCTTTCACGCCGAAATCGCCGTTGCGCACGGGCCACCACATGTTGGACTGGCCCGAGGCAAGCCAGACGTCGCCGATGAGCACATCGCTCAGGGTGATGGTGTTTTTTCCCGTGACGGTGAGCGTGTGGGGTCCTCCCGCGGGGAGGGGCGCCACGCGCGCCATCCACTTGCCGTCCTTATCCGCCTTCCCCGTGGCGCTGTGCCCCGCGAGGTTCACGGTAATCCGGTCACCCGGTGCGGCCCAGCCCCAGACTGGGATCTTGATGTCGCGCTGGAGCACCATATGATCGGTGAAGAGCGCGGCGAGTCGCACATCGGCGCTGAGACTGGTGGAATCGGTGTTGCTGGTCGTGGTGGCACAGCCACTGAAGATGACCGCGAAAACGAGCAATATGCTACGGAGGTTGTGCATGGTGTGCTCCCAAAATATGGACAGGGAATGTGGCAATTTACAATTCCCACATTGTATAAGAAGTAACATCCAAAGGCTATTGAATTCCAACCAGGCAGGAAACGTGTCATGCGCAGAAAATCCCTTCCATTGAATTGTGCCGTGGGTATCGCCATCGGGCTCTGTGGAATCGCCCAGGCTGCGAACCAGGCGTTGGGCGTGGACCCCGCGACGGGCCTGGCCACGGCGGTGCTGGTGGAGAACAAGGCCCTGGCCCACACGACGCAGTTGCTGCCCGTGGACTCGGGCGGCGCGATCGTGGGCGACACGCTGGACGCGCAATTGGCCCAGGTCGTGAAGAATGTCGCCACGGTCCTCGGCGAAGTGGGCTCGGGCCTCGAGCAGATTGCCCGACTGAATGTATACGTTGCGACCAACGCGCAGGTGGGCGAGGCCGAATTGCTGTTGAAGAACCACCTCGGGCCAAGTGCCCACCCGGCGGTCACCTTCGTGGTGGCGAAGCTGTCCGACCCCGCCGCGTTGGTGGGACTGGATGCCATCGCCTCGGTGGACGACGCCAAAGCGCCCGCCACAGTCCTGCGCCACACGAGTGCGGCACTGCCGGCGCGCAACGGCATCGCCCACGTGGCCGTATTGCCCAAGGGGCGCGCACTGTACATTTCCGGCATGGCGGAACAGGACACGCAGGATCAGGCGGAAGCTTCGACCGGCACGATGGAGCAGCTCCACGGTGTGCTGGCGTTGAACAAGATCGGCCCGGAGCACGTGGTGCATCTGAAAGCCTACATGAAGCCCCAGAGCGCGGTGCCCATCGCGGAGAAGGCCATGGCGGCCTTCTATCCCGATGCCGCCGCGCCGCCCATGACCTTCGTGGACTGGTTGAACGAAATCCCCACGGAAATCGAGCTGATCGCGTGGATTCCCGAGGCGAGCGTGAGCGACGACCCGGTGCTGCACCTCTGGCCCGCCGACGTGACGCCCTCGAATGTGTACTGTCGCTATGCCGTGGTGAACTCGACCAGCCGGATTTACACCAAGGGCTTTACGGCGAATGGCGCGCTGGATCCGGCGGGCCAGGTGCACGATATCTTCGCGCAGTTGAAAGCCGCCATCGAGCCGCTGGGCAGCGATTTCCGTCACATGGTGAAGGCGACCTATTACGTGACCGCCGAGGATACGAGCACGGCGCTCAATCAGATCCGCCCGGAGTACTACGATCCCCAGCGACCACCGGCGGCCTCGAAGGCCACGGTGGCGGGCTCGGGCTTCGGCGATCGCGGGCTGGTGCTGGATATGATCGCGGTGGGGAAGAAATAGACTTTAGACTATAGGCTTCAGGCTTCAGGCTTTGGGCTTTGGGCTGAAGGCTGGAGGCTGGAGGCTGGAGGCTGGAGGGGAAATGGGTCGTATGGGTCCACTATTTCATAGGACCCATAGGACCCATTCTTCAACATCAACCCATTAAGCGGCCATAGATCGCCCAGTGGGCCTCCGCGCTTGCTTCCCACGACATGCTCTGGCCTGCCTGCCGCGCAGTCTCGGCAAACACTTCGGTCGCGCTCCGCGAGTCCTTGAGAAAGTCGCCGATTTTTTCAGCCAGCATCTCGGGATCTTCAGGCGTCACAATCCACTGGTCATCGTAATTCACCAACGCGGGCAGTCCGCCGCATTCGGTTACGATCACAGGTCGGCCATGGCCCAGCACTTGCGCGCCCACGGCGCTCTGTGCATCGAAGTGGCGGTACGGCAGCACAACGAGATCGGCGGCTGCGTAGTAGGTCGGCACCTCGGATTCGGGGATGTAATCGAGGCGCGTAATGACGTGCTCCGCGAGTCCCAGGTCGTCGATGGTGGCCTCATAGCGCGCCCAGGGCTCCCAGGGCTTGCCCGCGATGAGCAGCAATATATCGGGGTGGCCCTTGCGTAATCTTGCGAGGGCGCGGAGCAGCACGTCGAGTCCCTTGTAGGGGCGGATGGTGCCGAAAAACAGGAGTGTGGGCCGAGCGGTCGGGATGCCGAGTCGGGCCCGGGCGCTTTCCCGATCCAAAGTTGGCGCGGTGGACGCGTCGATCCCCATGGGCACGCAGGTTACCCGGTCCGCGCCGCATTGAAACTGCTCCAGCAGTTGCACGCGATTGACTTCGCTGTGCACGAGGAGGTGATCGGCCAGGCGATAGAGCACGCGGCTTGCGCGGAGAAACCAGGGGCTTTGTTCGTGGGGGAGGACGTTGTGCACCGTGACAATGACGGGGATGCCGCGAAGTTTTGCGGCGAGGGCAAAAGTGAAGCAGACCGGAAAGAGGGGCAGACTCCACCACTGGATGTGGACGATATCGGCGGGGGTGGCCAGGGCGCTCCAGAGCCAGCCGATGGGGTTGTACCACGCGAGGCTATGGCGCACGGTGAGACCGGCTGCCTCAGGACAGGTGCTTGTGGGGTCCACGGTGCGCTTCACGCCGGGAAATAGAAAGGCCGGATACATGGCCTTGAATCCGATGGCGTGAACGGATCCGCAGGCCGCGAGGGCCCGCGCCAGTCCCCCGCAGTAGCCGGGGATGCCCTGGGCCTGGGGTGGGAAGGAGCCGAGGAGTAGGATGGGGTCAGGTAAATGTCCCGGCACTACTTCCAACTCCCCGGAAGCGATGGAACAGAAATCCCAAATTTGGTGGAACGTCCACCGGCGTGCCATGCGCCTCGGGTGCCACCCTCAAGCGGGGCGGCTCCGCCGCGGGAGCTTGTGGGTGAAGTGACTTTCATACTGAACCATTCACGTCCATACCAGCAGGTGCCTATTCTGATCGCACCGGTGACATATCGAAATCCCTACACCCACAAGTCGTGACCGCCGGTGGCGGGGGTTCGAGAAAGAAACCTCCGGGATCAGGCTGCGAGCTGTGGAAGTCGTGGACAATTGATTGAATTAACCATGCTGAATTGCGGTCCCCACACCCACAAACTTCCTGCGGCGAAGCCGCCCCGTTTGAGGGTGGCACCCGAGGTGTTCGATGGTGGTGTCAGGCGATCACAGCCTGCATGCTTTCCCACTGGGCACGGCCGACTTCTTTAATCTTCTCGTCGGGCCACTTCTCCAGATAGGAATAGCAGGGATGGTGGTGTTCCTTATAGGGATTGTTGCGCGCGGCATTGTAGCAGCAGATTAGGGACCAGCGGGGGTTCTCGCTGAGGTTTGCGTCGGAGCGGTGCAGCACGTTGCCGTGAAAGAACAGGGCGTCGCCGGGCTCCAACTCGCAGTAGACCACCTCCATGCGTTTGAGGATTTCTTCCATCCGCTCCAGATTTGCGCCGGTCTGGTTACCCACCACGCCATGCTCGATGCGCCCGAGGTGGTGGGAGCCTGGAATGACTTGGAGACAGCCGTTGGCCTTGTTCGCGGCGTCGATGGCGATGAGGCAGCTCGCCATGTAGGGAAAGAGGCAGCCGTTGTCATACCAGTAGCCGTAGTCTTGGTGCCATTCCCACGCACCGCCCACGCGGGGCTCTTTGAGCATCATCTTGTGGTGGTAGTGGTAGACCTCGCCGCCGAGGAGCTGCTCCATGGGATTCACCATCTTGTGGGAGCGGACGATAGCGCTATACATGTCGTCTTCGAGGGAATTGCGCAGGGTGAGGCGCGTGGTGAAGCCCTGCTGGTCCACGCGATCAATTGCGCCCGAAGCAATCGCCTGATCTGTCTTGGCGATGTTGTAGAGGAGGTCCACCTCTTCCGTGTCGAAGTGCTTCTTCTTAAGGAGGCAACCGGTGCGCTCGAACTCGGCCACGTCTTCAGGGCTCAAACGGTATTCGCTCATGTTGGGCTCTCTCCACGTTTGCTGTATCTACGCTATGTTTCAGGGACGACAGAGACGGCAGGTGTCCAAACATGCTGTCCCTGGAGTCGCTGCCGTCCCTGCAATTCTTCAGAGGAAACAATGCTTCACCGAAGCGGGAGCGCGGGTTTTCTTACCCGCGTATCGCGCGACGAAGTCGCGCGAAAATCACGGACTGGAAAGTCCATGCTCCCGCTGAACGGCACCTTCAAATTCACTTAGTTGCACTCGGGTTCCAGCGGGCCTGCGAGATCCTTCAGGAAGAAGAGGCGCCCGGGCAGCGTGGGCATGTAGGTGCTGGGGATCCAGGGGCTGGGTTTGTGGTGCAGGCTCATCCAGAGGGACATGCCCTGCCACATCATGCCGCGGCCCAGGGTCCCGTCGCAGCCGCCGATGATCTGGTCCGACATGAGGAAGAGGCCGGGTCCGACGGTGTTCGCCGTGGCGGGCACCAGCGTCGTGCGGCTCTTAAAGCTCGTGATGGCGTTCTGCTCGACCGTGAGGGCGCAGAGCTGGGCCGCCACGCGGTAGTCCTGCTTCTTCCACTCGGCTTCGGTCTTGAACTCCGCGGCGAAGTGAGGCTCCCAGAAGGCGATGTGGCACGCGCGGCCGATACCGAAGACGGTGACGAGCTTCGCGCCCTTTTTCTTCAGCGCGCGGATCTTCTCGCCGTAGGTCGGCAGGTTTTTCTTCGTGGCGAAGTTACGCTGGTTCTTGGGAACGGTCAATTTGCCGAGGGGGCCGTAGAAGGCCTGTTCCATGGCGTTCTGGAACGCGCCGGGATCGTTGGAAGGCAGCGAATTGCCCTTCTCATCGCTCCACTCGTCCATGTTGAAAACGTGGACGTGTTTGCAGTCCACGTTCCATTCTTTCAGGAAATAAACCGCCCAGCGGTACATGCCCATGGGGCCCACGGGCAGGATAAAGGCGATTTCCTTCTTCGCGGACTTGGCATCGCTGATAGCCTTGGCGATTTCGTGGCCCAGCATCACGTCGAAGTCTTCGAGGGAAGCGCAGGGGATCGCCTCGAACTTCTTGTTCCACCAGGATTCCGGCTTGGCGATGGTTTCCGGCTTGCGCCCGCAGAGTTTGTCGATCGCATCGAGGTCCCAGCCCGCGGGGAAGAAGCCTTCCAGCAGGGAGCCCTTGATGGTGGTCATGAGATTGATGGCCATGATGATAATTCCTTCCGCTTGGATTTTGGGTATACGCGCCAACACGAGGCGCGGTCGCCATGATAAAGGATGGGCGCGGGGGGATCAATGGGAAGTATGAAGGTTGAAGGTTGAAGTCGTGGCGCGGGCGTTGTGGACTGGGTGGACGATGTGGACGTGGTGGAGTGGGTGGACTGGGTGCGTCGGTTAGCGGGCCGAACTTTTTGGTCCCTGCCGGAGGTTGGAGAGTTTTAGACTTCGCCCCGAAGGGGCAGCGCAGCTTTCAGCCCTGGGCAACGCCCAGGGTAAGCAAGACACCACCTTTTTCGCCCTGAAAGGGCAGCGCAGTATTTCACAGCCTACATCTGAGACAGGAAGCAGCGCGTTATCCAAGTTTATAGTACATCGGATCCGTCATACTCTTCTAACTCGTCGCTTCCAGACCTCCCAATGAAAACGGATTTGCCAATGGGTTGTGAGGGCTGAAAGGTCATCATGAAGACTACGCAGTCTATGTCCCCATCTGGGTGAGGTAAAGGCCCTCTGGCCTCGGGGGCTTCATCGTGTAGGAATAGCCGAAATCCTACCGACCCAAAGAAATATATATCGATAAAATAACCAAACTCCCTACATTGCAGAATGATTTGATGAAAATACTCCGGTCTTCTATTTCCGGAATTGAACAGATCGCGCCCCACTGGAGGATACATCAGTACGGTATCGTCCAAAGAACCGTTTCCCATCGCAACGGACGAAAGTTTCTCCAGAACCCGTAAACACTGCAATCTGACACTGTCAAATACGAGAAATGAGAATTCGTATCCTATTTTCGCAACTAATCGTTCACAAGCCCCGTCAGATGTCTTCAGCAATGGTTGGACTTGCACGGGGCGCTTGCGTAGGCCGATTCCTGAGCCAGTGTCGACCGTTGACTCTCCGGGTGAAAGGGCACTATAACGATGGCCTAGCTGACTAATTATTTGATCGATCCTGCCTGTGGAATATCGTTCGTTGCCAGCTTTCTTTGACAACAAATTCCGTACGATCTCAGGCCAATCCCGCTCGTCCGAGACAAGACTTCCATCAGGGCGTCGGTGGGTCACTGTCTTTGCCGTCCCATTCTTGTACTTCACGGCGCTCTCGGTTCCATCCAACGCGTCGACAGCAATGCCGTGACCGCGTTCTTGAATTTTCTGCTTTAAGATCGGTAGGTCAAGCGTCAAAATGGCGGACACTATCCGAGCGTCTTCAATAGCCATGAAATCTGCGGTTTGACCAAGTCTACTGTTACATAATATGCAAACATCTTTAATGCAGATCGACCCATAGAGAGACTGTGGAACGATATGTTCTACGCTCGGTTTGGTGTCGCACTCGGTCAAGGGCTGAAAACAGAAAATACAATTTGTGTAGATGTTTTCCAACACGCCTACCTCACTTTGATATGGATGGCTATCTACAATAGCACGAAGAGGCCGCAATCCAAGAATTGCGACCCCAATGGTTCTATTACTATAACTCTTCGCTTACAGCGCGTTCGGGGGCGTTCTTACCACCAAAAGCCGCAGCTCGGTCATGTCTTCGATGGCGTACTTGATGCCTTCGCGTCCGAGGCCGCTGTCTTTCACGCCGCCGTAGGGCATGTGGTCCACGCGCCAGGAGGGAACGTCGCCGATGACGACACCGCCGACGTCGAGCTCGTCCCACGCGAGGTTGATCTTGTAGATGTCGCGGGTGAAGATGCCGGCCTGGAGGCCGAATTTGCTGTTGTTCACCTGATCGAGGGCTTCCCGGAAGTCGCTGAACTTGGTAAGCAGACAGGCCGGGCCGAAGAATTCTTCCACGTACATGGGCTCGTTCTCGGGCACGTTTTCGAGGATGGTGGCGTCGATGATATTGTCTTTGCGACCGCCGCCGCAGAGGAGCGTGGCGCCCGCGTTGACGGCGGATTTGATCCACTCCTCCATGCGGTCCGCTTCGCCCTTGGAAATGATGGGGCCGATGAAGGTGTCTTCATCGCGCGGGTCACCGGCTTTAAGCTTCTTTGTGGCGGCGACGAACTTCTCTTTGAAGGCGTCGTAGATGGATTCGTGGATGATGATGCGCTGGACGCCGATGCAGCTCTGTCCGGACTGGTAGAAGGCACCGATGACCATGCGGGCCACGGCGTCGTCCAGGTCGGTGTCGTGATCGACGATGCAGGCCGCGTTTCCGCCGAGTTCGAGTACCACGGGCTTCTTGCCCGCGCGGGCCTTGAGATCCCAGCCCACGGCGGGCGAGCCGGTGAAGCTGAGGAACTTGAAACGCTCGTCGGTCGTGAAGAGATCGGCGCCGTCGCGGCGGCAGGGCAGAATGGAGAAGGCGCCTTCGGGGAGATCGGTCTCGGCGAGGATCTCGCCGATGATGATTGCGCCGAGGGGCGTGAGGCTGGCGGGCTTGAGCACGAAGGGGCAACCGACGGCCAGCGCGGGCGCGACTTTGTGGGCCGCGAGATTCAGCGGAAAGTTGAAGGGCGAGATGAAGGAGCAGGGGCCGATGGGCACGCGCTTGGCCATGCCGCTGTAGCCGTGGGCGCGGGCGCTGCGGTCCATCGGGATGACTTCGCCGCCGATGTTTACAGAAAGCTCCGCCGCGATCTTGAATGTGTCGATGAGGCGGGAGACTTCGCCGCGGCTGTCCTTAATCGGCTTGCCACCTTCGATGCAGAGGGTCTGGGCGAGCTCTTCGGCGCGCTCTTTGAATCGGGCGACGCAGTGCTCCAGCACGGCCTGGCGCTGGTAGGCCGGCATGCGGCGGCAGGGACCGTCGGCTTTCACGGCGGCGGCGATGGCTTGGTCGATGATGTCGGGTCCGGCCATGGCGACCTTCGTGGCGACTTCACCGGTATATTTGTCGATCACGTCCAGGTCGGTATTGGCGTACACGGCCTTGTTGGCGAGATAGTAGGGATAGGAATCCTTGAGCATGGGCGTATTCTCCCTGGTTGGGCGGCAGGCGACTGAAGGTCGAAAAAACTGCTGGATATCACTGGCTGGGAACGCTGGCCGCAAAGCGGGTCCAGCGGCGGGTAAGTTTACCTGAAAAAGGCAGGATTGTTCCATGCCCTGCCCGGGGTTATGCGCATGGGGTCAAATAGCGGCCCCGCTCTCCCCGGAGCGGGTCATGATGTCGGGGGTGCGCTCGGGCGTCCCATGGAGGAATTCGTTCAGTGTCTTCGCGTAGTCCTTGAGGCCCAGTGAATCGGGGTAGGCCGCTAGCCCGAGTTCAGTCTGGGCCATTGCCTTCTTGAGAAGTTCACGACAGTACTCGTAGGGCACGTCTCGCAAGAGGGCCTCCCGGAAGGCGCGAATGTACACGAGCGCCGTCTTCTGGTAGAGCTCGCCCATGAATTTCTCGTGATCACCCTCGAAAACGCCTTGGGCCACGGGTTTTCCGCGCTCGATGAGGGCCTGGGCGGTTAGCAACTCGCCCTCGGCCAGGGTGAGCTGTGGTTGACCGAGGTGGAGAAAACTCAGGCCATAATAGAAGTGGCCCAAAGGATCTTCGGGATACTTCAAAAGGTGCTGCTGGATAAGGGGCCTGGCCTCGGGCCAGCGCTGCTGGTTGCCAATGGCCGATGCCTCGATGAGGAGTGCCGGGTCGTAGGCGGGGGGCGGACAGCCCCCGAGCAGCAGTGCGGCGCAAGCCAGCATCAGGAGGGGGCGCGCCATTCCCCGGCCCAGCGGGCCGGGGATTCTGGTGCAAGGTCTTATCATATTACTTCCAGGCCGGTTCCAGTCGGAAGAAACCGGTTTCCGACCCGAGGCGGGCAAAGACGGCCACTTCGGCCGGTTTCAGTTCCTGAATCTTTGCGATGGCGGCCTTGTACTCCTCCAGATTGCGCACGGGAATTTCGCCGACGGCCATCACGATAACGCCGGGACCCATTTTGCCCACCTGGGCGGTGCTGCCGGATTTCACGCTCCGCACGATAACGCCCTGTACCTCTTCCGAGAGGTTGAGACGGATCCGCACGTCGCGGGTGAGCTCGCGAACCGTGAGACCGAAGAAATCATCCACATACTCCTCGGCATCGCTGGCGGCGCGGGGACGCTCGGCCAGGGTGACGGTCAAATCAACCGGCTGGCCTTTGCGGAGCACGCGAACGGCTGCGGCCTTGCCCGCACCGGCCTCGCGGACAAGCTGGGTAAAGCCCATGACTTCCCGATCCTGCTTGGCGCGGATGGGCGTGCCGTCGAAGCTGACGATGACATCGCCCTCCTGAAGCCCGCCGGTGTGGGCCGGGGATCCGGGCACCACGGTGCTGACGATGAGGCCGCCTTTGGGATCGAGTTTCCAGTACGTGGCGAAGTCATCGGTCAGGGGCTGGGTGAAGACACCGAGCCAGGCATCGCCCGCGCCGACCGGTGCGGCGGAGCCGTCGGGAGGCGTCTGGATGTATTTTGCGAAGAGTTCGCTCTGGTAGACGAGGGGGTGTCCGCTCCGAATGTGAAGCTCGCCGCCCTCCGCCGCGCTCAGGTCAAAGCCGACGACGCCGACAACCCGGCCCGCGCTGTCGATAACCGGGCCGTTGATAAACCCGAATCGAACCGCTTCGTCGAGGCAGTAGGTGGTGCGGGGCTTTTCCAGGACGGACGAAATCCGTCCGACGTGGATCGCGCGGTTGAAGTCCAGGGTATCCCCCAGCAGCCCGATGACGGCCACGGGTTCGGCGAGGCCGAGGGAATTGCTCTCGGAGAACCTCACAAAAGGCAGATTGAGGGGCTGGTCGGATTTCAGCTTCAGGAAGGCGACGTTTACATCTTCGGGCTTGCCGAGGAGATCCGCGTCGTAGTCCTTTTCGCTATCGCCCTGGCCCAGGGTGACAGAGATATTGAAGGGCTGGCTGTTTTCCACCTTCATGTGGCCGTGGGTCATGATGAGTCCCTCGGGCGACACGACCAGCGCGAGGGCATTGCTGTCGCGCTTGGAGGATTCGCCCGTGGAGGCGTTGGTCACCTCGCTGGAATAATTCAGTATGCCTATGGCCGGGGTGAGATCGCCGTAGGCTTTTTTGAGCAGGGCGGTATCGAGGCCATCGTCGGCGGTCGCATGGAATATGGAGCCCATGGTCAGTAGTAGGGCCGTCAGGCGCTTGGTGTTACTCGACATTTTGCACTCCTTCCACGGGAACTGCGGGTGCGGCTGGGGCTGCGGCCTCCTCTTTCATGGCCGGATCCTGCTTGACCAGCACGTAGCGGTGCAGGGCCCGGTTGCGGACGGAAAGCAACACAAGGGGAACTTGTTTATCCACGCGCTCGCGGTAGAGGGTGCTGAACTGTTCGAGGTTTTCCACGACGATATCGTCCACGGAGAGGATGATATCGCCCTGGGCAAGGCCGACCTTGGTGGCCAGCCCGCCGACCTGGGTTCCCGAGACGAGGACCCCTTGGCGGGTTTCGAGGCGCGCGCGGCGCACGATGGCGGGGGTCAGTTCCGCGGCGGTGAAGCCCCATTCGGTGTACTCCACCTGGGCGCCCTTCAGGCCGCCCTGCTCTTCCGTGACGATGGGAATATCGATCTTCTGTTCGCCACGCTGGAAGGTGAAGTTGGCCGGCTGCCCCACGGGCAAATCGGCGATCAGCTTGTGCACCTTCGGTAGATCTTCTTCGAAGCGGGCATTCACCGGGGTTCCGTTGACCGCTACCAGGATGTCGCCGGGCTGGACCCCCGTCGGCGTCGCCGCGCTCTCGTCGCGCACCGGACCGAGCACGGGCTGGGTGCGGGCCTCGGCGGCGGGCGAAAGGGGATCGATGTCGGCTACTACCACGCCCTGACGGGTAGCGTCGTCGGTTCGGGCGAGCATTTCCTGGAGGTCGAGGCCCACCCAGCTCCGCTCGACGCGGCCCTTGGCGATGATGGAGTCCACGACCTGGCGGACCATATTGCTGGGAATGGCAAAGCCCACGTTTTCCGCACCGCGGAGCACCATGGTGTTCACGCCGATAACGTCGCCATGCAGGTCCACGAGGGGACCACCGCTGTTGCCGGGGTTAATGGCGGCGTCGGTCTGGATCCAGTTGGAGAAGGAGATGCCGCCTTCGGTCTGGCCGCCGAGATTGCGGTCGGTCACGCTGACGATGCCCATGGAAACGGAGCGGGAAAGGCCGTGGGGGCTGCCCATGGCCATGACGGTCTGGCCCGCTTCGAGTTTGCTGGAATCGCCGAGGCGAACGTAGGGCAATTTTTCCGGCACATCAAGCTTCAGGACGGCGAGGTCGGTGTAGGGATCGACGCCGACCACTTTCGCATCGACTTCATTCTTATCGCCGAGGACGCATCGGACCACTTTGCTTTCGCCGGCGACGTGTTCGTTGGTGACGACGTAGCCATCGGGGGAGATGATGAATCCACTGCCGACGATGAGGACTTCTTTGCGCTGCCCCTGGGCGTAGACCTCTTTCACGGGCCGGATGTGCACCAGCGCGGGCGCGACGATATTCTTCGCATGAATCACGGCGTTCTGGGAGCCCCCGCCGGTGGTCGCGCAGCCGCTGGCGAGGAGGGTAAGCGCGGCAGCGGCCGACAGCATCCATCCCAACGCGGGTCGCGCGCGGAAAACTTTTCGTTGCCTCAAACGATCTCTCCTTAACCTCTAAGTAACAATACGGTTACGCGGACGCAGCCGCCGCGCGGTGATTATACGGTAAGCCGTTCGTTGCGGCAATGTTGAAATCGGATGCCGCCCTTGCGGGTCGAAGCGCGGATAAAAACCAACAGCCATCGCGACCCTGGTTCCTCGGGGGCATCCCGCCGCGCCAGCGTAACACCGCTCGGTCGAACTTTCTGATTGGTGCGGAGAAATTGTGGCTCCGTCAGGTTCTCTTGCGGCGGTACGTCCTCTGGTGCAGGTGCATTCCTTTGGGGGGGCGTGCTATCGTCCCCTTACATTCTCCATTCAAGGAAAGTTAATGTCATTTCTCATTATACTCATCGCCGCCTGGGGTACCGGTGCGGCGATGTTGCGTCGCGTCCCGATCGATGACCCTTTGGAGTCGCTGGGCTACCGTCTGCTTTGCGGACTGGTGCCCGTGGCGGTGGTTGCGGTAGCCGTGGGCAGCTATTCACTGAACTGGGCTCAGTACCTCCTGGGCGGCGTAGCCCTTTGTGCGGTCCTGTCTTCACTCCAGTCGGCCTCCCGTACGTCGAGTGCTCAAAGCCCGGCTCATTTTGCCGGGCTGTTGTGGCTGGAGAAGGCGGCGGTGGCGGCGGTCCTCTGTGCGTGGCTGCTGGCCCTCGTCGGTGCTCTGGCCCCTTCCACGGGCTGAGATGCCGCCGTGGCGCATCTGGCGCTGCCTTCGGATTATGGCCGGGCGGGGCGCATCCTTGCGCAGCCCGGGAACGTGTACTCCGGTTATCCCCATTTCATGCACAGCCTCTACGCGGTGGCCATGCTGGGCGATCACGAATTGCCCGTTTCTCTCCTGAACTGGTCCATGGGCTGCCTGGCGTGTATGGCCATTTACAGCCTGGGTCGACGGGTGGGCACGCGCCAGACGGGGCTCGTCTCGGCGGCGCTGCTGGCCACGGCCCCGATCTATCTGGACCAGGCGGGCAACGTGGGGATTGATTTGCCCTTTGTGGCCTACAGCACGGCAGGACTGGCCGCCGTGGTCGCCTGGCACGATGAGAAGCGATTGGAATGGCTCCTGGTGGCGGGCGTGCTCGCGGGCGCTTCCTGCGGCATCCGGCACACGGGCTATCTGGTCTGTATGCTGCTTGCCATCGGCGTGCTGGCGCTTTCGCTGCGTAACCGGCCCCTCCGCCACGCGGGGATCTTTGCCCTGGTGGCGGTTGTCCTGGCCCTGCCATGGCTCTTTCGGAGCTGGCTGATCACGGGGAATCCCCTTTTTCCCTTTCTGCTATCGGTATTTCCCGAGTCTCCCATCGACCACATCGCCGTATCCACCCCCGGCGTCCACGAATCCATCAACCGCTCGTCGGGCATGGGGCTGGTGGCTCTTCTCCGCTTTCCCTGGGATATCGTGATGCGCCCGGCGATGTATGATGGGTGGAACAAGTCTCCCGGGGGCATGATCCTGATATTGGGTGTGCCGGGATTAATCTTGGGCGGTGCGCGGGCGTGGTGGCTGGGCGCCTTCAGCGCGGCGGGGGGCACGGCGTTCTTTTTCTTCCAACGGCTTGCGCGCTATCTGCTGCCCTTTTTTACGCCCATGATGGTGGTGGCGGCGCTGGCGGCGGAACGGCTGCCCCGAGGCCGCCGGGCGGTGGCGGCGCTGTTGATTTTTTCGTTTGCCTACGGATTGGTGCTGCACGCGGCGGCGGTGCACTTCAAAATTCCGGTGGTGCTGGGTCGTCAGTCGAAGCAGGGGTACCTGAACGAGCGGGTGGAGCGCTATGGCGCTTTCGCATTCGCCAATGAGCGGCTGAACGATGGCGGCACGATCCTGACTTTGGACCAGCGGAGCTACTATCTCGACGGCCCGAGCTACCAGAACCACTGGAGCCTCAAGAAAATAGCGTCGCAATCGCTGGAGCAGCAGGTGGCCTGGCTGCACGAAAACAAAATCCGCTATGTGATGGTGCCCGAGGATTTCATTGACCAATCCGGTGCGCTCTCCGGCGAGATTGGAGCGATGGTGGCGGTGTGGCAACGAAGCCCACAGTACCTTGAACTGATCGACTCACCCCTGCACCTGCCCCGGAAGAACGGGAAGGGTGTGGAGAAGGTGTCCTTCTATGCGGTGCGGTGACCATGTCTGACCGGCGGACGATCGCGCGAAATACCGTGTTCAATGCGGCGGGCCGCATCTGGGAGGCCGTGGCGGGCATCGGGCTGACGGTATACACCATCGACCGGGTCGGCCTGGAGGGCTTCGGGCTTTGGTCGCTGGTGGCCCTCTTCACGGGCTACGCGGCCCTCTTCGATTTTGGCGTGAGCAGCGCTTTCACCAAGTACATCGCCTCTTTCGCGGCGAAGGATGATCGGAACAGTGTGAGCGCGGTGGTGAGCACGGGTGTGTATTTCTATGCCCTGCTGGGCCTGTTGTTTGTGGCGCTGGGCTGGCCGCTCATTGACCTGATGCTTCTGGGCATGGTGAAGCTGATGCATGTCTTGAACCCCGGCTACACGCAGATCATCGCCAATAACGCCCTGTGGGACGAGGCGCGGGTGCTGCTGCGGGGAGCCCTGCTGCTCTTTGCGGCGGGAAACTGCGCGGCGCCCTTTTCCGCCCTGCAGTCGGGCCTTCAGCGGATGGGCCTGACGAATGCCATTGGCTTTGCGGCTTCGCTGGTTAAGGTGGCTGCGACGGTCGCGTTTCTGGAGGCGGATTTTGGTGTGCGGGGCCTGCTGTACACCAGCGGGGTGGTTTTTGCCTTCACCACGGCCGCGAGCGTTGTGGTGGCGTACCGGATTTATCCAGGTCTCCGCTGCAACCCCACGCACATGACCTGGCCCGTGTTTCAGGTGCTGCTGAGCTTCGGCTGGCGCTCCCAGGTGGCGCGGCTGGCGAACCTGCTCAATTTCCAGACCGACCGGATGATTGTGGCGCTGGTGAGCGGCGGAAATCTGGATCTGGTGGGGTTGTACCGCGTGGGCGAGGACCTTTCCGCCAAAGTGCGCCAAGCGCCGATGCTCATGGTGAGCGCGCTGATTCCGGCGGTCTCCAGCCTGGACGCGCGGGACGATCAAGAGCGGCTCCGGACCCTTTATCTCCGTTCCACGAAGTACGTGGCGGCGATTACGGCGCCCGTGGCGCTGTATTTCCTCGCCACCACCGAGATGCTCCTCTCTCTGTATGCGGAGAAGTCGGGCCTGCACGAGGCAGGCTGGGTTGCCCGGATCATTATCGTGGGCTATGTGATGAATGTGCTGCCGGGGCCAGGCGTGAGCATCGCGCTGGGCAAGGGGAACGCGGGATTGCCCATGGTCGCCGGGCTGATCTCCATGGCGGGCAATATTGCGCTGACCATTGCCCTCTACGGGGCTATCGGATTCTACGGAATTCCGCTGGGTACGGCGCTGGCGCTTGGCATCTCTACCGTGTGGTTCTTCGGCGCGATGCGGCGGGAAGTGGCCGTGCCGCCGCTGCGCCTGCTGCGCGAGTCGCTGCTGTGGCCCGTGGTGGCCTCGCTGCCAGGCCTTGCGCTGTGCGTCGGCGTGAACTGGGCAGTGTCGGGGTATGAAGGCCGTGTAGGCAACCTGCTGATCGCGGGGGCCTGCGCCGGTCTCTTCGGGTTGAGCTATATCGCCTGCCTGCGCTGGACCCCGTTTCTGGATCACTACGACGTGGCCTTTCTTCGTGAAACGTTGCGCCTGGATCGCTTTCCCGGCTTTCGATTTCTGATCGCGAGGGCTGAAAATGTGGTCTAAGGTCAACGCGAGATTGCGCGCCTGGGCGGAGAAGGATGGCCGTGGATATCCCGACTGGGCGGTGCGCTATCTGCCGATCCTGCGCCGCTTTCCGGGGCGGGACTGGTCGACGTTGCGTATTCTGGAAATCGGCGCGAACGAGAATGGCTTCGCGCGCTTCAGCGGGGCGCGTGTGGTGGGGGTGGATATTGCGGTGCCCCACTTGAAAGCCGCGCGGGCCAGCCAGTCCGTGGTTCCGGTGGCCGGGGATATTGGCGCGCTGCCTTTTGGCGATAACCTTTTTGATGTGGTCGTGTGTATGGATACCTACGAGCACATTCCGGCGGATCACCGGAAGCTGGCGAACCGGGAGATTGTTCGGGTGCTGCGCGCGGACGGCGTGGCGGTGATTGGCTTTCCTTCGGGCGAGGGTGCTTTCGCGGCGGAGGGGCGGATCCGCGCGGCCTATGGCGCGCTGACGGGCGGCACGATCCGGTGGCTGGCGGAGCATGTGGCGATGGGGCTGCCCGATGCCGCGGAGGTGGAAGGGGATCTCGCCGTGGCCTGTGGTGCAGACTATCGGGTGGAGCGACGGGGGAACGGGTCGCTCTGGATGTGGGAATGGATGTGGCGCGTGCTCATGTGCAACTGGCCGGGGCGGGGCAATGGCCTCGCCCAGGCGGCCCTGCGCGTGCTGGCGCCGGTGATCTCGCGGATACACGGCGCGCCCTGCTACCGGGCGATGCTGTGGGTGACCCCGAAGGGGAATGATGAATAAAGATTTCGTTACAGGGAATAGCGGGCGGGAGGTGCCCCGACGGCATGCTACCTCAGAGTTTGCCCCATGAGCCTGTCGGTGGTCATCCCCACATGGAACGGACTCGCGATGCTGGGCGAATGCCTGGAGAGTCTGAAACGTCAGTCGATCCAGGACTTCGAAATCGTCGTATCCGACGATGGTTCGACGGACGGTACGGCGGAGCACCTTGCGCAATATTTTCCCGAGGTGGTGGTGGTGCGCTCGGAGAAGAATCAGGGCTTTGTGGCGGCGGCGAACCGGGGGATAGAGCATACACGGGGCGAGTGGATATTTCTGTTGAATAACGACGTCGTTCTGGCGCGAAATTGCCTCGAACGGCTGATGGCGGGGGCGCGGCGCGGCGATGCAGCCATGCTTGCGCCGCTGGTGCTGTGGACAGAGGACCCGCGGCTCGTTTACAGTGCCGGGGACCACATCGGGCCCAATGGCAGGCCAGTCAGCATTGGGTATATGGTGGAACAGGGCCTTTTCGGCATGACGGAGCGCCCCTTTGGCGTGTCGGGAGGGTACGGGTTGTTTCGTGGAGCGCTGCTGGACGAAACAGGCGTGCTGGATTCGGACTTCGGGGCCTATTTCGAGGATGCGGACCTGTGTTTCCGAGCCCGCTGGGCGGGGCATCGCGCGCGACTTGTGCCGGACGCCGTCGCGTGGCATGTGGGCAGCGCAAGTATCTCCGGGCGGCTCTGGTGGCGCACGCGCCAGTGCTACCGCAACCATGCGCTGCTCGTGGTGAAGAATTATTCCCCGCGCCTGCTCTATTGGAATGCCTCGGCGCTGCTGAAGGAGCGGCTGCACCAGAACGTCCGCCTTTTTCAGGTTGCGCGACACGCCTGGGGCAGTGTGTTTGCCGTGATCTTTGTGCTGGTGGCGTGGATGGATTTGGCCCTGCACCTGCCTGGTGCGCTCTGGAAGCGACGGAAAATCATGAGAAATCGAAAGATAAGCGACCGGGCAATGCAGACCCTGCTCCTCAGGGGAGATCGTGATGTATAAAAAGGCGAAGACAGCCCGGTGGCCCTATTTCGCGATACCAGTCCTCGCTCTCATTGAGCCGATCACCCACCTCTGGCTGAAGTATGGACTCTCGGGCGAGGTGGTCCACAGTGGCTTCCGCATCGGAGACACGCCGTTTTTTTTGACGGCGATGAACATTTTCTCCAATGACTTCTTTTCGCCCTACGTGACCTGTCAGAGCACGGACGGCGCGCACAATCCGTGGCTCTTTGCCCTGCCCCACCACGGGATCTATGCCGCCCTCGGCTGGATCGCCAAGGCGCTCCATCTTGATCCCTTCCTGCTGCTGGGCGCGGCCAACGGCCTCTGCGGGGCTTTCTATTTGTGGATGGCGCTGCGCTTTTTCCGCTATGTCATCCCCCAGCGGGCAAATCTGGCCTTTGGTCTTTTGTGCTTCGGCGGCGGGCTGGGTGGCGTGGTCTGGCTGGCGAGCCTGGCGCTGGGCCTGCAGGCGGAGTCGGGCTTTGAACTCTGGTTTCACCGGCTGGCGCGGTACGAGCTGATCGAGGGGCCCTTTCTCGCGCCCGCGCTGGTTTTTCCCCGACTCTACTACACCCTGCCTCTCGGCATCGGCTTCGCCGCGTTGATGGCGTTCATGAATTCCATGGGCAGGGAAAACCCCATCCCCGACAAACGGTCCATACTGTTGCAGTTACTTTGCACCTACGTGAACGCCCGGGTCGGCTTGCTGTTCTGGGGCGTGGCGGTGTGCTTCATGCTGGCTCAGCCGCTGGTGCGGTCGGGAATGAAATGGCGCTACGGCTTATACTACCTGCTGCCCACCCTGGTGGCGAGTCTGCTGGTCTATGTGCCTTTCGGAATGAATATCCAGGGGGCGGAGAACGTGTCCGATCTACTGCGACGATCGGCCTGGGCGGGTTCGCTGGTGACGGCAACCTTCTGGCTTTGGCCCTTGGTCTTCGTGGCGCTCTGGCGGCATCTGGGGCAAATGGGCTGGGTCGGGCGGCTCATCGCGGGCTGGTGCATTGGCTATGGCGCCACATTTTTTGCTTTGTACATAGGCCACCAGCTTTGGTATGGGAATATTATGGGCGGGGGCGACACGGCGGCGGCCATTGCCGTTTCCGACTGGGCGCTGCTCGGCCTCATTCCCGGGATGCTTTTCCTGTGGCGGCGGCGACGCGGCGACGCGGAGGACGCGTCGGAACACTGGGTCACCCTGTGGTTTGTGGGGCTGGCCTGCGTTTCCGTGGCGGCGGTGGGTCAGGGCTGGTTCATGCGCCTGATGCCGGAGCGCGGTCTGGTGTTGCTGGGCGTACCCATGGCCATGCTGGCGGCTGAGGGGCTGGGCGTGGTGCGTGGTCGCTTTCCGCGCCTCGCGTTTGCCTATGGCGCATTGATCTTCGTCTGCGGCGGTGCTTCGCTCGCGGTTTCGGCCCTGTGCTTTCAAGGGCCGCTGGGTCATACCCCGGGCAAGTCGCCCTTCGGCTGGGTCCACAGCGAAATCGTACGGGCGGAAGATCTGGCGCTCATCGATCAGCTCCGTGAAGGGACGCTGCTTGCCCCCGCCTCGCTGCCGCCCCTGATGGGCGATGTGGCGGTGGCGCGACGACCGGGCCTCAAAACCATCTTCGGCCAACCCAGCCTGGAGTTCGGCGATCTGGACATGCTCTCCACGGCGCGGGAGATCCAGCAGTTTTTTTCGCCCGACGGCCAGGACGAATTTCGCGCGTTTTTCGTGCAGGACTGGTGTGTGAATTTCATTCTGTGCCCCGCGACGCGTCCGGTGGACCCCGCGGTGGTGGAGCACCTTTCCAGCCTTCCGTGGCTGGAGCGCATCGCCCAGGAGGGCGACGCGGTGCTGTTTCGCGTGCTGATCGACACCCGGCCGCCGAACCATGTCTGAGTCGGGAGACTGGCGGAGACTGGTTCCGTACGGGCTGATGATGTTCCTGGGCATGATCCCGCCGCTGACCCACGTGTGGATCGCTTGGTTCCCGCCGGAGGGGGCGGTGCCCACGGGTCTGCACACAGGGGACAGCGGCCACCACCTCTTGGCCATGGCAAGTTTCGCGAATGGCTTTCATTCGCCCTTTGCCACATGCCTGGCGGAGAACGTGAACAATGCCGCGTACTTCTCGGTACCGATTTTCCTGCTCTATGGCGTGGTGGGCGAAATCGGGCGTATGACGGGTCTCACGCCCTTCCTGTTTCTCGGAATCGCGAATGGCGCTGGTGGTGCGCTGCTTTTGTGGAGCGTGTATCGATTGCTGAGACGGATTGCACCGAAAGACGCCGCGTTGGCCTTCTCTTTGTATGCGCTGGGGGGCGGACTGGCGGGAATGGTCTTTCTCGCGACGTGGCTCACGGGCGGTGTGGGTGCGCCGGGCTTCGAGGCGTGGTTCATGCGCTTCGCGCAATATGAACTCATCGAAGGGCAGTACCTCTCTCCCATTTTGCTGATGCCGCGCCTCTACTACACCCTGCCCATGGCGTTGGGCTTCGGGGCGCTGACGGCATTGGTGGAAACGGACCGGTGCCGCTGTCCGGGCCACCTCTTTTTCACCTGCTTTCTGCTTTTTATCACCGCGTGTATCAATGTGCGGCTCGCCCCGCTCTTCTGGGGTGCGGGCGCAGCCTATCTGCTGCTGGGCAGTGGAAACGATGGACGCTATCGCGCATGGCTCGCGGGGTGTACCTTGGGGGTCACCGTACTGGGCGGCGTGATCGCTATCGGGGTCGTGAGTCAGCACCCGAGTTACGCCGCAAATGTTTCCTCTGTGGCGCGAGAATGTACGCTGCTCCTGCCTTTGATCTGCGCAACGTTTTTCTACTGGCCGCCCCTTGCACTCGGAATTCGAAACGGCGTGGGCACCCAGCCACGGGCGATATGCAGTCTGATGGGAGCACTGCTCGCGTATCTCGTCGCCTATGCCGCGCTCTACCTTGGGCACCAGGCCTGGTACGGCAACTGGTGGCGCGGCGGCGATATTGGGGCGGCTGTGCTCGCGAGTGATTGGGCGCTTCTGACGCTGTTGCCCGGCGCTTTGCTCGGATGGTTCTGGAAGCCGCAAGGGTCAACGCAAGGCCCACTTCATCTACGATGGGTCGCGGCCTGGTTTCTGGTGCTGCTGGCGGTATCGGTGAGCGCCACGGGCCAGGGTTGGCTGCTCCAGTTTGCACCGCAACGCTGCCTGGTGCTCCTCGGCGTGCCCATGGCGCTGCTGGCGGCGGCGGGCTTGCGGATGCTGCCGAAAGTTGCGGCGCGCGTGTGTCTCGCGCTCGTGATTGGTGGCGGCGTAATATCCCAGGCCGTGGCGGCGCTGTATTTCCAGGGGCCGCTGGGGCGCACTCCGGGCGAAGGTCCTTTTGCCTATCTCCACTATGAATACATGACGGAGTCTGACGCGCAATTGCTGGCGCAATTGCCTTCTGGAATTGTGGCGGTGCCGCCCTGGTCGCCCATAGCCTTTGGGGAGATCGTGGCGCATCATGGCGAGCATCAAGTGCTCGGTGGGCCGGGTGCGATGAATCTGGGTGACCAGCCTTTTGGGCCATTGCAGGAATCGGTGAATCGATTCTTCAGTGCCGGGGCCAGCGAGGCGGAGCGGCGGGATTTCGTGGCCAAGTGGTGCGTGGATTATGTGTACTGCCCCGATACGTGTCCGGTGGACCCGGCGGTGCTGGAGGAACTGCGGCTATTACCGTGGTTGGAGGTGGTGGCGGAGGAAGGGAGGGGCGTGGTGTTTCGGGTGGAGGGGGACCGCAGCCGATTGGTCAATGTCGGGGATAGTCATAGATGACGTCCAGCCAATCGGAGGCTGTACCCCAAGATACGTATTGACATGGTTTCGTGCACATTCGCGACGTTTTTCTCAGGGTACATCCGTTCATGACGCTTCGCATCATCCATATTAGATGAAACATGATGCAGTTTCTACGCCCCCTACCCCCCCCTACCCCCCCGCAAGCGGGGGGACCTTACGTGTCAAAGTGAACCTCGTGGTCCCCCCCTTACGGGGGGGTAGGGGGGGTATCCATTCTCACGGCGGAGCGTGGGGACGAGCGCGTGGTTAATTTTCGAAGCAGACCAATCATTCATCTTCAAGCAAATCCCCCACGACCGGTCCCACAAGCCGCGCTACCGCCTCCGCTCCTGCTTCGGTGAAGTGGCAGTCGTCGTAGAAGTAGGCTTCGCTACCGTTCAGCGGGGACAAATCGACGCAGGGCACGCCCTGCTCCGCGCAGGTCTGTTTCAGGGTATCATTGTACTGGTCCATGGCCTCGCGGAGGGCGGCGAGGGTGAGGTAGCGGCCGTCGGGCAGCCAGCCGAACCAGCAGCGGGCCTCGGCCTCGGCGGAGAGGTCGGCGCGCCAGACGACGGGCTGGGTGGTGAAGAGCACGGACACGCCGCGCTGCTGACTGGCCGCGATCAGGCCCTCGATACGGCTGCGATACAAGGCAAGGCCCTCGGCCAGGGGCGGCAGCTCACCGGTCTTTTCGGCGGCGGCCCGCTTGTCGCGACGGATCTGATATTCCCGTCCCCCGATTCCTTCCTGTTGTTCGGGTGGCGGGGTTTTCTGACGCAGGGTGTGGTAAAGCTGAATTACACGGGAGCGGGTCCAGAGGGGCCGGTAAGGGGCGACAGCAATAGGCGCTGGCTCCGACGGCGCGTCTACATGCTCCTCGAAACGGCCATAGTCCATCGTCTCGACTTCCTTCGCGAGGAAACGCCAGAGGTCGTTGATGCCGGGCTGAACGACGAGGGCTGCGGCATCACCGAGTGCTGGTGAGCGCTCGACAAACTGGAGGTGGTCTTTCAAGTCGAAACCGCTGATACCGGCGTTGCCGACCCAGACTTTTTCGGGTCCGCCCAGGTGCGCCGCGAGGCGGGCGGACCAGGTCTCGGTGTCATCGAGGTAGACGCACTCGGTGGTGCTGCCCCCGATGGTGATGATGCGGATGGACTGGGTCGCCGCAGGTGGTGCAGCGGCGCGAAGGCCATCGGGGCCCGTGGTGAAGTGGGACTCTCCCTCGATGCCGGGCAGGTACGCGGGGTCGGGGTGGAAGATGTTGTGCAGGTTTGGCCCGCGTGTGTGGAAGGGTTTTTCCGGGCGGAGGGATGCTTCCAGCACGTGGGCGGTGAATTCGAGGGCGGTCCAGCCGAGCACTACGACGGCGAACAGCAGCGAGAATTCACGCCAGAGCGCCCCGAGTCGAACGCGAAGGCCCGGCACGAGCCACAGGCCAGAGGACGTGGACCAGAGCACCAATAAGGCAAGCAGCGTGATCTCGATGGTACCGACAGCTCGCCACCCCGTCGCCGCGGCCACGAGGGTGTCGGCGAGGAGCAGCGCGGGAGCGCCCCACAGCAAGAGGAACGCGAGGCGCTGGTGGTGGGTGGTGTCGATGGCTTCGAACATGGCGTTGACCTTAGCACAGGCACCGGGGGGCGGGCCAAGTGGACGTCAACTATCCGAGAATCCCAGATCGCGTGGCACGTCTGCGGAAGGTGGGCACAGCCCCAAGGCAATCGCATTAAGCGCGGAAGAATGCTTCCTCGACGTATTCACACCGTCTGAAATACGCAGGCGACCGAAGGTGGGTTAACCTTCCAGGTTGACACAAGGCGCATGTTGGCGAGAGATGGCGAGAGAAAACGTGATTCGTCCAGGTACATTCTTCCAGTTCGACAGGGCCTTCCGAAATTGTCGTGGCCTTTGCGACAAGCTGGAAGCTTATCCCACCTTCGGTCGCTTTACGAGTTTATGGCGGATTTACAATCCTGGAGAATTTATTTCCGTTCCTTCGGACACCATAACGTTGGGCGGAGGTTTTAATGCGATGGCCCGGGGCACAGCCCTGTCAAGCCAATGCTCGTGTACCACGCCATGCTATACTGCGGCGCGAAGGCGGCATCTGCGCCTTTTTGATCCGTCTTTAGGATACGATTGCCCCTTGCACACGAACTCATCATCAACCATTCCAGATTGCGGCACACCTGCTTTGCGGACGCCCCGCGCCATCTGGCTGCTGATCGGGATCCTGGGGCTGACCCAGCCACTGGTGCATTTGCTGTGTCTTTATTTTCCGCCGGACGGCACGGTACCCACGGGGCTGCAGATTCCCGACAGTGCGCTTTTCCTCCATGCGATGAACATGTTCCCTTCGGGCTTTCACTCGGCCTATGCCACGTGCCAGGCGGGCGCGGGCGATGCTTCCATCGCGTATTACGGCGTGCCCCACCTTTGGCTCTATGGCCTGCTCGGTTTAATAGCGCGGGTGCTGCCGCTGGACCCATTCCTCACATATGGCATCGCGAACGGGCTCGGTGTGGCCTTTTATCTGTGGGTGGTCTTCCGGTTCTTGCTAGCCATCGTCCCGCGCTTTGCCGCAGCGGCTTTTGTGCTGTTCACCTTGAGCGGTGGGCCCGGCGGACTGCTCTATGTGATTACGGGCCTGGGCGGCCTCCACGGGCATTCCGCTTTCGAGGAATACTTCTATCGCTTCGCGGTTTACGATATGATGGAAGGCCCCCACTTCAATCCTGTGTTGTATTTTCCGCGATTGTATTACACCCTCTCCCTCGGGTGCTGCCTCGGCGGGATGGGCTCGATTGTTGGGCGCACACAGCAGCGTGAAACATCGTGGCCCTGGGGATGGATGGTCGCCATAGCGGTCGGGAGTTTCCTCGACGCGCGTTACACGGTGTTCTCCTTTGCGCTGCTGGTGCTTTTTCTCGCCTGCGAGCGAGAGTGCGACGGAAAGTCCAGGTGGCGGACGCTGGCGGCGTATGGGCTGCCCGGCGGCGCGGGCTTTCTGGTGGCGGCGACGCTCATGCGACTGAATCCCGCGGTGGTGGAGAATCACCTTGTGGTGGGCAATATGGCGATGTGGTTTTCGCCTTTCGTGATTGTGACGTGGCTGCATTGGCTTGCGGGTGGACGGGTGCTATGGCGCGGCGCGATGGAGGCACCGTTGCCGGCGCGCGTGCTGCTCGTTGCCGGTCTGGGCTATCTCGCGGCCTTTGCTGTGGGCTACGTGCTGTATCAGGGATTCTATGGCAACCTGCTCGCGGGGCGGGATGGCTCGGTGGCGGTGGCCATCTCGGACTGGGCGTTGATGGGTGGTGCTGCGGGTTTGGTTGGCTCACTTTGGGCAAATCAGCGCCTTGGGGCGCGAAATCACAGCCGGGACGCCCACTCCGGCGCGTCTACGATCTGTGCCGCATTCATTGATTGCAGTTCCGTGACCTGGCTTCTCTTGTGGCTGTTGGGTTTCACCGTGCTTTCGTTGAGCGGATTCGGGCAGGGCTGGTTTCTTCAGTTCGGCCCGCAGCGGCTCCAGGTGTTTATCTGGCTGCCGTTGTGCATCGTTGCGGCGTTGGGATTGTCGACGCTTTCGCAGCGCATTCAGCGCCTGGCATGGGGTGTGTTGCTCGTCTGTGGCCTCTCGTCCGTGGCGGTGGCGGTGTTCGCCTTCCAGTCGCCGCTGGGCCGCGCGGAGGGTCGGGGGCCGTTCGCAGACCTGCATGCCGAAGTGATGCGCGCGGAGGATGGCGCACTCATTGACGCGATCCGCGAGGGGACCGTGCTGGCGCCTTCTCCTGGCAGCGATGTCGTAGTTCGTCTGAAGGGGAATCCGGTGGTGTTTGGCATCGGCACCTTCAACCTGACCGACCAACCCTACGCCGAGCTGAAGGAGGAGGTGGACGTGTTCTTCGACGCGGGCACGCCCGATGGAGTGCGTCGGGATATCGCGGACCGCTGGTGTGTGGCCTGGGTGTATTGTCCCGCGACGTGGCTGGTGGGCGCGGAGGTACGGGAGCAATTGCGGACGTCGACTTGGCTGGAGGTCGCGGCGGAGGCGGGGGATGGGATGGTGCTGCGGGTTCGCGGCAACTGAGGGACAGGGTCGGACCCGTGACGAGGAAGGGGAGGATGTCGGTTCCTTCTTGAAGGTTTGCAGTGGGGGGTGTGACGTTTCGTCCGGGCCTGTCCTGGACATGTAATATCGCGAGGTCACAGACCCGGATGAGATTGCAGTTCACGCGCGGTGGGTGAACGTCGTGACTCCGCTTTACCCCCCCTACCCCCCGCAAGCGGGGGGACCCCACTCGGAGAAAAGCTATCCGCTTGGGGCGGCCCCCCTTGGTGGGTCTCCCTGCTCTGGTGTATGATCCCCTCGCCTTGAACTCTTGAAAGTCTGATTGAATGTCTGAAGCCCCCGAGATCACCATCGGCATTCCCTGTCGCAATGGCGGCGTCATCCTTCGACGCGCCCTGGCACAGGTCTTTGCGCAGGAGACTTCGCGGCCCTTTGAGGTGATCGCGCTGGACTCGGGTTCGACGGACGGCACGCTGGAGGCGCTGGCGGGGTATCCGGTGCGGGTCATCGCGATCGATCAGGCCGGGTTCGACTGGGGCCGGGTGCGGGAGCAGCTTTTTGAAGAGGCCCGGGGCGCCATCGTGGTGAATCTTTCGCAGGACGCCATACCCGCGCAACACGACTGGCTGGAGCGGCTCATCGCGCCGCTGCTGGAGAGCGATGCTGGGGTATCCTGCGGCTCGTCCATCCCCGACCCCGAGCGCCACTTTCCCCAGTTTCAGTGGGAGAAGAATGGCTACTACTACTTCACCCGGGAGATTGGGAAGTTCACGGCGCGCTATGGCCGAGGCCTTTCCTTCGCGAACACGGCGGTGCGGCGGTCGGTTTGGGAATCCCTTCGGGTGGATCCCCAGGCGACGGGGGAAGATTTTGGCTTTCAGATCAAACTGCACCGGGCAGGGGTCGCCATCGCCTTCCCGACGGACGCCCCGGTGCTGCACCACCACTATTACACCCTGCGGGGCGTCTACCGGCGCTGCCGCAACGAGGGCCTGGCCCTGCGCGAGATGGGCTGCGC
>JBHEKR010000460.1:0-10495 GCA_041859365.1 Candidatus Hydrogenedentales bacterium | reverse complement strand
AGACGCAATACTTCCCTGATTTTCCTCATCGGATTCTCCCAGGCACTTCGTGCCGGTCATGCTCCAGCCGCCATGGCTGGAAAACGACACACGATACCCGGAATAGAAATCAGAAAGTGCCTCTGGCAGAGAGATGGCCGCGCCCGAAATCGATGGCCGCGCCTACCCGAAACAGGTGGCCGCGCCCAAACGTTTTAGATGGCCGCGATCAGCCGAAATCACAAAGTGGCCGCGCCCGAAATATGCAGCTGGCCAGTCTCAGATATGGGTGAACGTCAAACAAACGGCGCAGCCGTGTCTTTACCTAGGGAAAATGGGAGGAATCAAGTTCCCCTTGCCGCCCCTCGCCGAGCAACACCGCATTGTCACCAAAGTTGATGAACTCCTGGCCCTGTGCGATGCTCTGAAGGGCCGCCTCGGCGAGGTCTAGGGGACCCTGGTCCATCTGTCCGACGCCATTGTCGCGCAGGCTTTGGATGAAGGCTGGGGCATGATGCAGTAGGACGGCGTGGGATTCTTGAATTGCCGGTCACCGATGATTGAGTCACGCCTCGTTCTCATTACACCTGGTAACCAGCGCGACGCAACTCATTCGTTAACACCTCTTTCCACGCTTGCAGTTCATCCATGGGAACATAGACTACGCCGCTTATGTCATTTGGCGTTTCTACGGGGCCTTTGACGATCGGACAAACTCTTGGCCTTCCAAGCTTTCCGATTAAGTACCCGTGTTCAAAAACGACATTTTGTCTGGCCCTATAGGCGTATAGCAAATTGCCCACCTTGGTGCCAATATCACAAGGCGTATAGAGAATGATTGCGAACCCGACGTTCGAATAATGTTCAATCTTTTCAATAATCGTTTGCCCAGCGCTCGCTTGCAGATGCAGAATAATCGGCACCAGCCCCAAATCCTCTACAAAATCCTTCATCTCTAACTTGGCAATTTCGTCGTGACCGTGAACGATAAAAACTTGAGTCGTATCTAACTCTCCAGAAATCGATTTTATGGGTGCAGGAGTGGGGTCAGTTGCAAATCGGGAAGCTTCGAATTGCTGTTGTGATATATATTTGCGACGAATCAAAACGTCAAAGAGGGGTTCGTCCTTTATTGCCCAGTGGGTTCTTCCCAATTCCCACCGCCCTATGTCCAAATCAATGATCAAGTTCTCTAATGTTCCCTCACTAAGTGGGGGAAGATTGGGGTCGAACTGAAAACGAATGAATACCTCGCCATTTTCACGAATCTTGATTTCAGTTAGATGACCAATTCTAGATTCTCTTGATTCGCCTTCAATCACAAAGAGCGCAGGAAAACTTTTTAGCTCATCTATGGTCTTTTCATCAAACGACTTATATCTCTCACTGATCTCCTCAGCTGTGTATTCAATGGCAACACGATTCCTATCGAACTTATACGAGCCAGAGTCCCAGCTATCTGGCCTGCTGGATATTAACAAGTTAAACATTCTTCTTCTCCGTTAATACAAGAGGGTGACAGAAGGGCGTGGAACGCGCGGCCCCGGACTATCGCCGCGCTCCCCCAACCGTTCAGGGCCATGGCCCCCGAAGGCTCCCTTCTTGCCCCCAATGCATTTGATATCGAGAACCGCTCTCGCTTGAGGAGCAGTTTGAATGCCCCCCGCGGTATCCCGCGGAGGGCGCAGAAACGAGCTATTTCTTTTTCTTGCGTTTTACCTTGGGCTGAAGCAACCACTTGGTAAACGTCTTACGATCCACGCACCCAACCAGGATGACGAGGAGACCCATAATGAGATCGGCCAAAAAAAATTTCCTATTGGCAGAAGAGAACCGTTAATGTTAGTATGCCGTTGCGCCTGAAATGTGTCAGCATTTCAAGCGTCCAGCAGGGAACTTGATTCTCTCGCCGGGTTAAAGTTTTCTAGTGGCTCCGAGACACCATTGTCGCGGGGCCCTTCCTTTTTCAGGGGCCATGGCTCAAAACTCCTTTCTAAACCATGGGGTTGTTGCTCTAGCGTAAGTATCGAATACGCATGATCTTATACGTTGAATCCGGCATTGTAAAGCCCATTTTTGGTATGGGATATAATATTGAAAATATCAATTTTCACATGTACAAGGTCAGCGACAAAACACAACATATGGGATCTTCAGTTAAGATTGACACAATATATAGCATGTATTTTCGCCGGAAATGGATGGATCTTTCCGTGAGAATCCAAAAAGCACGTCCATTTGTAGTGGATGGACTCTTGGATTTTTCATCTGGTGTTAGAAAAAAGCACAATAGATAGTCCTCGCGTGTCCTATTGTCCTTATTTTGTAGGCCAAGTTGTGTTGAGCCGATAATCTTCCGCTAATCTAGGCCTGCTCGATTTTCTTGGGAAAGTGTGTGGTGGCGGGGAATTTTCTATCTTGAGGACGCCGTGGAGTTCTCGGGTGGCCATGTGGATGAGTTCGTAAGCCGAATGGGCGTCGAGGGAGAGGTAAGTTGTGCGGTGCGCATGCGGAATTATGAATTTTGAATTGTGGAGGGGTGGCGGGGGCGATTGCGTGAGAACGTTCAGGAAGGTCAAATCTTTATTCGCGGGCAACCGTTGCCCCAAGGGAGATTGAAACGATGAGCCCACCGGTTTTTCCAGGGGAATATGCGGTATGGGATGACGGCGAATGGATTTCCTGGGATTCCATTAAGGAGCAACTGCTCTGAACGTACTTTGTCGGGACGCAGAGCGCCAAGCGATAATCACAGTCAAAACTGGAGAGTACCCCCCCTGCCCCCCCGCAAGCGGGGGGGACTTTACTCATCAACGTGATCCTCTTGGTCCCCCCCGCTTGCGGGGGGGCGAGAATCCTGGACCGGAATGACATGGCCAAGGGTAAGGGGCCTGTGGCGAAGGTGGATTGGTCATCGATAAAGTCGTAGCGCTACGGTGGGGTTCCCGAGCCTTTGCGGCGTTTGGGGAATTATGAATTGTGAATTGTGAATTGTGGACGGGGTGGACGGACGAGGTGAGGCGGTGATTTGGAGGTGGGCGAGCGGGGGAATGGGGGAGTCTGTGCCGCCCTTACAGGGCTCCTATTTTTGGGGCACTTACCCTGGGTTCTGCTGGTTCCCGCCTTCCGCGCGTCTGTGACCTCGCTTCATCCGCCTGCGGCGGACTACGCTATGCCGTCCCTTCGGGACTAAGAGACACGGTCCCGAGGTTGACAGGTTGGCGGAAGATGGCGGCTGTGGTGGAGCGCCATGTCGTGGATTCGGGTTAAGGACTTAAAGGACTTAAGGGACTTAAGGGACTTAAGGGACTTAAGGGACTACAGGGACTACAGGGACTACAGGGACTACAGGGACTACAGGGACTACAGGGACTACAGGGACTACAGGGACTACAGGGACTACAGGGGGGCGGATCTTGATTGCACCGGGTCGCGACTCCGGCATACAAATGTTCCACGAAGCTCATTCAGGCGACGGCTGAGCACCCAGGTCGACTTGGCTCAAGGCACCCAAACGTGCGTTGCACGATTGAGGTGACACCCGGGGTTGGCTTTTGATCGTTGGGAGGCTCGTGAGGACTGTGGGCGGGATCGTTCCGCATCGCGATTCCAGCATCCACGGGGACATGCCGCCGCTTTGGTGTGGGCTTCGCGAGGTTTGGGCGTTTTGGGGTGCGTGGGGGTTGCGCCGCGAGGGGAAGGGCCTTTGCGGCGGTACGTCCCTGCGCTGTCCTCAGAAGCCGACGGACATGTACCAGCGGATGCCTTCTTTTTCGAAGCGGGCGAGGACGAATTCGTATTCGCGTAGTTCGCGGATGGCGTCTTCCTGGCGGGAGATGGTGTCGGGGTGGGCTTCGAGGTGTTCGGCGAGGGCGCGGACGGTTTTGAGTCCTGCGGCGGCGGTGAACCAGGAGAGGGCGGGGAGCTTGGGGAGGGCGTAGCCTTCGTAGCGGAGGTGTCCTGTGAGGGCGTCGGTGTCCTGGCTGAGGAAGCTGGAGAGGGGTGCGACGCCGAGAGAGCGGCAGAGGGCGTTGAGGGTGTCTTCGTCGGACTGGGCGAGGCATACGCCGGGGCCGTAGTGGTCGAAGCCTTCGATTTCGCGTTCGGGTACGATGTAGAGCGCGGGGCTGTCGGGGGCGTGGTCTTCCAGGTGTTGTTGCATGCCGAATACTCCCGTCTCGCGCGTTTGGGCGCTAGCCTTGGATACGTTTTTCTTTGCCTTCCCAGTCCTTTTCGCGCAACCGGAATTTTTGTATTTTGCCTGTGCTGGTTTTGGGCAGTGGGCCGAAAACCACGCTGGTCGGTGCCTTGAAATGGGCAATATGCTCGCGGCAGAAGGCGATTAGGGCCTCCTGCGTGAGTTCTTTGCCTGGTTTCAGGGTGACGTAGGCCTTGGGCGACTCACCCCATTTTTCGTGGGGCGCGCCGACTACCGCACATTCTAGCACAAATGGGTGCCTATATAGGACTTGTTCTACTTCGATGGAGGAAATGTTCTCGCCGCCGGAGATTATGACGTCTTTGCTGCGGTCCCGAAGCTCGATATAGCCGTCGTGATGCATGACGCCGACGTCCCCACTATGGAACCATCCGCCGCGGAAGGCGGTGGCGGTGGCTTCGGGGTCGTTCCAGTAGCCTTTCATGACCATGTTGCCCTGCATGACTACTTCGCCGAGGCTTTCGCCGTCGGCGGGGACGTCGTTCATGTGTTCGTCGACGACGCGGGTGGGCCCGCCGATGGCGTAGCCGACGCCTTGTCGGGCGAGGAGCCTTCCCTGGGCTTCGAAGCTGAGGCCGCGCCATTGGGGTTGCCAGGCGCAGATGGTGAAGGGGCCGTAGGTCTCGGTGAGTCCGTCGAGGTGGAGGATGTGGGCGCCCATTTCGGTGAGGGTCTGGATGATGGTGGGGGAAGGGGGCGCGCCGGCGGTGCAGATGGTGACGGGGTGCTGGAAGCGGGCGGGGGCGTCGGGGTGGTTTACGAGGGCGATCATGACGACGGGTGCGCCGTTGAAGTGGGTGACGCCTTCGTGCTGGATGAGGTTCCAGGCGGCGCCGGGCTCGAATTTGCGGTGGCAGACGTGGGTTGCGCCGATGGCGGTGACGCCCCAGGTGAAGCACCAGCCGTTGCAGTGGAACATGGGAACGGCCCAGAGGTATCGGGAGTCGGGCGTCATCCCGGTTTCGATGATCTCGCCCCAGGCGTTGATGTAAGCGCCGCGGTGGGTGTAAACAACACCTTTGGGGCGTCCGGTGGTGCCGCTGGTATAGTTGCTGGTGATTTCTTCGAATTCGTCTTCCACCACCCAGGGCACGGGGTCGGGCGAGCCGGTGGCGAGGAAGTCCTCGTAGTCCTGGGTGTCGGGAATGGGGAAGGCGGGGTCGTCGGCCACGTGGATGAGGTGGCGCAGATTGGGGAGGCTTTCGCGGATACTGGCGACGAGGGGGAAGAACTCGGTGTCTACGAAGAGGACTTTCGCGCCCGAATGCTCGAGGATGTATTGGATTTCGGCGGGGGCGAGGCGGTAGTTGACGGGGACGATGATGCCGCCGGCGAGGAGGACCCCGAAGTGGGCTTCGAGCATGGCGGGGATGTTGGGGAGGAGGCAGGCGACGCGTTCGCCTTTCTGGAGGCCGATGGCGCGGAGTGCGGAGGCCTGGCGGTTGATGCGTTCGCCGAATTCGCGGTAGGTGTAGCGCTTTTCGCCGTGGATGACGGCGATTTTGTCGGGGTAGACGGCCCTGCTGCGTTCGATGAACATGAGGGGGGTGAGAAGGTTGCTGTAGACGTGCTTGTGCTCTTCCATCATGGGGCGGGTGCTCTCTCGGTTGCCTTGGTGTTGCCGGGGGGCAGTATAGCGGATGGCGGGGGTGGGGCCAACTTCAAGGTTGTGGTGAGCTGTCCTCGGTTGCAGGGACGGCAGGGACGGCAGGGACGGCAGGGACGGCAGGGACGGCAGGGACGACCGAATTGCGCAACTGCGTTGCGCAATAATAACGGGGGCTGGAAAGCCCACGCTCCATGGTTTTCGATCTATACGTTTAGCAGGGCCTTGGCTTCTTCGAAGCCTGGTGCGGGGTGGCCGTATTCGCTGGCGGTAACTCTTGCGAGGGCGACGAGTTGTCCCCAGCGGTAGGCCGGGCGGGTGGCGTCGAACTCGGCTCCGGCGGTGCGGAAGTATTTCTCGGCATGGAGTGCGCCTTCCTCGCTGGTGGCGAATTTCCGCATCAGATCGAAAACGGGGCCGGGGGCGTGGCCCAACTGACCGTAGCGCGCGACGACGGCAGCGGCCTGATCCTGATCCTTTGCGCGGATGCAGGCTTCGGCTTCGTCCAGCAGGGCGGCGGGCTGGTCGGCCTTCACTTTGGCGAGATGGTCGGCAAAGGGGAAAGGCTCGGCGTTGGAGCGCTCGCTTTGTCCGGCGGTGTGGAAAGCGCCGACGATGAGGCTGGCGGTGACATTGCGGGCGTCGCTTACGCGGACGATGTTGCGCCAGGCGTTGGCGGCGTCGGAAGCGTGGACACCGACGGAGTCGCCATGGCAACTGCCTGCGGGCTTGTCGGCGTTGGCCCACTGTTCCGGGCGGCCGGGATCGTGGAGGGCGAGCATGTTGGCGGCGAGGGAGATGGCCTCACCGATGGACTCGGGCGCAAAGCCTTCGGCGAGGGCGCTGGCGGCGGCCTGGGCTGCTTCCTCGCGGGTGCCCCGGAAGATGATGTTGGCGAGGGCGAGGGACCATGCGTCGTCGCTGAGGTTTTGTCCGTGGGGCTTTTCCAGGAGTTTGTATTCATCGAGGAGTCGGGGGAGTACTTCGCGGATGGGCGAGTGCTGGTGGCCGCGCTCGTTCATGTCGTGCTCGACTTTGGTGCAATAGCGGATGGATTGTCGGAGGAGGCAATGGCCCCATTCCTGGCCTGCGAGTTCCATGGTGTCCCAGGCGCGCCAGGCGAGGACAACGCGGTGGACGTCCACTTCGTCTTCCACGGCGAACTGGAGGTGATTGAAGGCCTCGCCGATGGGGCCGCTCGCGAGTGACGCGAAGACACGATCCGCATGATCGATGTCGCCGCTGCGCGAGGCGGCCTGGAGGTATTCGCCCGCGTGGGCGTCCGCCGGGATTGGGTCGGCGGTGAGTGGGTGGAGCACCTCGCTGGCGCGTCCGCCGAACTCCTGAATGCGGTTGGCGTTGCGGTAAAGCACTTTGAGCACGGGGAGGGGCTGCTCGGCGATGGGGAGCTCCTGGGCCATGTGCCACGCGGGGGCGAGGGCCATGAAGGTGTGGAAACCGATGTAGTCCTGTCCGCCGAAGGTGCGGGCGTTGGCCAGGGCGCCAGCGGCCACGAGGGTCTTCAGGCTGGTGCCCGATTTGAGCTTTTCGATCATGAGCGCGTTCAGGCGGTCAGGGGGTGTTTCCTGCATGAGGGCGACGAGGGGTTCGAGTGCGCCGAAGGACAAGGCGGACTCGACTTCTCCGGCGGTGGCGTTTGCCAGGCCCAAATCGGCGGCCAGGGCGCTGCCCAGACCGGCGATCAGCATGCCTCGACCGATGTTGCTCATGAATTCGCGACGGGTGTTCTGGTGCATGATGACGATCTCCATTGCCTCGATGTGGGAGTCGGGCCCGATGCCGTGCTGCGCGGCTGGGTAGGAGGGGGCGGGGCTCTCTGTTAGCTGTCACACTACACCCACGGGGGGATTCTGTCAATGGATGTGCGGGCCATGGTGTAGCAGCGCTGAACAGATGCCGATGGAATTACCCAGAGACCTACCTTGGCGTAGTTTGGGCTACCTGCACGTAGGCTTTCAGCAGCGCGGTGTCGTTGGGCCTGATCAAGTCCAGGCGTTGGAGTTTGCCTGAAAAATGAAACCTCTGGGTGCTTTTCCTCGCATGCTTCACATTCCAGGTTCAGGTTGCTTGAAAATTCACGGTGAGGCGAAATCCTGCGCGCTCCATAGGGTTTTCCCATCAATTCCTTTGCAGGATGGCAGATTCCTTAGTATACTTTAGCAGACTTATCTGCTTGTGCCACATTTACTTGGGAAGAGTGGGGGCGTTGGTACAGGAATTGCTGCTTGTAAGGTTGGCCTCGAGTGTGCGTGAGCGGTGATTTGGGCCTGCTCGGCACCGAGGCGCCAATGGGATCGAATAAACCTGAAATGGAAGAATCTAAAATGCACAAAATTCAGGGGGTAACGCCCGGTATCAGGCGTCAGCTTCGCCACGGCGCGATGGCGTTGGCGGTAATGGTCGCTTTGACCTTTGCTGGAGCGGCGCAAGGGCAGATCGTGCTTCCGGGCAGTAATGGTCAGGACGGGATCTTTGCACCCAGCGGCGATATTGAAATCGACCTCGCTGCGGCCGTTACGGCATTGCCCGGTGCATGGCAATCGACCCCTTCTGCGGGACAGGGCGTCTACGATCCCGCGCAGTGGGCGGTTATCTTCCGGTATGAGTCGGTGAACATTCCTGCAGGGGTGACCGTTCGATTCAAGAATCATGCTTCAAGGGCTCCGGTGATCTGGCTGGTTCGGGAGGTGGTGGAGATTGGGGGTACGGTCAATCTGGACGGAGCGTCGGGTGCGCTGGCCTCAGAGGAAGGGCAGCAACTTGCGGAACCGGGGCCGGGCGGATTTCGCGGTGGCCAGGGGGCGCTTGGTGAGGTATCGGGATCGGCGGGCTTCGGACCTGGCGGCGGGAATCTCGGGAGCGATGGCGCCGGCGCCGGTAGTTACGCCACGGAGGGTCTGGCACCCGGCGGCGTGGCGGGCGCGATTTATGGCAATAGCGGAGTATTCCCGCTGGTGGGTGGTTCCGGTGGTGCGGGCAAGAGGGTGGAAGAGGGCGGTGGCGGCAGCGGTGGCGGTGCGATCTTAATTGCCGCGTCAGATACCATCTTTCTGGATGGGGCTATTCATGCCGATGGCGGCGACAGCGCCCATGCGGGCGCGGGGAGTGGCGGTGCGATTCGCCTTGTATCGGACACGGTGATCGGCAGCGGCACCCTGCGTTGTGCCGGTGGCGCGCCAGGCGGTGGCCTTGGCCGGACGCGGGTTGAGGCGTACACCATCGAGCTTCCGAACGCGCAGATAGACGCTACCGGAACCCCGGGACGCACGCCGCGAATTCTGGCGACGCCCGAGCTGGGGCTGCCGACTATCGAGTCGCTCTCGCTGGCTGGCCAAGCCGTGGCGACGGATCCGATATCTTTTCCCGGTCAAGATCTGGGTCTGGAAGGGAACGGTCCGGCTTCCCTTGCCATTACGACGCGCAACGTGCCCGAAGGCAGCAGTGTCGTGGTGCGCATAGTTCGCATGGCGGGTGAAGGTCTCGTGCTTCCCGCGGTGTATCAGGGCGACATGGAGGCCGGGAAAGCCCTTTGGCATGTGGAAATTCCGCCGCTTGCCGGATTCAGTGTTTTGCAGGTCCACGCACGGTTAACTTCGGGGAAGGGTGCATCCGAGGGGTCCAAGCGGGTGGACGACGGCAATACGGTGCCCGTGCTTGACGTTCTTTCCCGTGAGTTTTCGGTGATTGTCGAAGACTTGCCGCCAGTGATCACCCTGAATAGTGATTCCGAACCGTTCAATACGGTCGATTGCGGTAGCGGCGCCTATCAAGATCCCGGGGCGAGCGCGATGGACGCAATCGACGGTGCGGTGACGGTAGTGGTGACCGGCTTGGTGGATACGAGCAAGCCGGGCAGCTACGAACTGACCTATTCGGCGACGGACAGCGCTGGACAGACCAGCCTGGCCACGCGGAGCATCACGGTGCGCGATAACTGTGTGGATCCCGAGCTTCCCGTGGCGTTTCCAGATCCGAATCTGGAGGCGGCGGTGCGCGAGGCTCTTTCGCGACCGAATGGCGACATTTACCCGAGCGATCTGGCGGCTCTCAGCGCCCTGGAAGCCCGTGAACGTGGGATCGTAGATTTGACCGGGCTTTCTCACGCCACCGGGCTTCTAACCCTCGACTTGCGGGACAATGAAATTGTCGATCTTTCGGGGTTGCCGATGTTGAACTCGCTCTCGACGGTGCTGCTGGATGGCAACTTGATCTCTGATCCCTCGCCGCTTGTGCCTCTCCTGACCGGGGCGCAAATGGTGACCTTCACACTCGGCTACAATCCCCTGGCGCCGGTCGCGTATTGTGTCAGTCTGGTTCAGGTTGCGAGTCAGGGGCATCAGATCTACCATCATGTGAGTCTCGCGGATGGGTCGTATGTGGTGTATTTCAATACGGAATTGGCCTGCCTTGATCCTTATCTCGACAATGATTCTGATGGCGTCTCGAACATCGACGAAGTAAATAACGGTACCGATCCCGAGTCCCCGGATGGATCGGGGAACCCTGGCGAAGGAGAGGGAGAAGGAGAAGGAGAGGGAGAGGGTGAAGGCGAAGGCGAAGGCGAAGGAGAAGGAGAAGGAGAAGGAGAAGGAGAGGGTGAAGGAGAGGGTGAAGGTGAAGGTGATGGCATGTGCACGTACGATGTGACCGTTGTGGGTTGCCTGGATTGC
>JBHEKR010000528.1:0-7528 GCA_041859365.1 Candidatus Hydrogenedentales bacterium | reverse complement strand
ACTGGGCGAGAAGAAAGCCATGAACGAGGGCGAACTGATGCCCAACGCCGAAGCGCGGGAGGCTAGGCTGGCCTACCTGGGGGAACGGTTTCGGCTTCCCGACGGGTTCTCCGTTGAGGAAGTCGCAAACCACGACCTGATTGGCTCGGTTATCAATCTCACCTTCGATCATCTGGGGCGCCCCGTCGTGGGCGCCCAGGATGACGGGGTCCGCATCCTGCTCGACAACGACGGGAACGGAAAATACGAGTCTCAGGAGAGTTTCAGTGAAGATGTAAAACGGATCATGGGGATGCTGTTCACGGCGCCCGGTGATCTGCTGGTGCAAGGGGAGGGGCCGCAAGGCCCCGGCCTCTACCGCCTCACGGACGCGGATGGCGACGACCAGGCCGACGAGACCGTTCTCTTGATGGCCTCGAACGGCGGCATGGGGGAACACGGCCCCCATGCCATCGCGCGGGGCTTCGACGGCTACCTCCACGTGATGTACGGCAACCACGCCCACCCAGCCACGGCCCTTGCCCCCCTCTCCCCCAGCCAGGGCCTTCAGGAGGATCACCTCCTCCCCCGCTATGTGGATCCCCGGGGCCACGCCACCACCATCATGGCCCCCGGCGGCGCCATCGTCCGCGTGGACCCCGAATTCAAAACGTGGGAACAACTCGCGGGTGGCTTTCGCAATGCCTACGACCTCGGCATCGATCGCAGCGGCGAAATCATGACCTTTGACTCCGACATGGAGTGGGACGTGGGCCTGCCCTGGTTCCGCCCCATCCGTGTGGTCCACGCCGTCCCCGGCGGCGACTACGGCTGGCGCACGGGCTCTTCGGTGATGCCCGCGTACTACATCGACACACTCCCGAGTGTGGACGATGCAGGCCGCGGTTCTCCCGTGGGCGTGTGCTTCTACGAGCACGAAGCCTTCCCCCCAGAGTACCGGGGGGCTTTTTTTATGGGCGACTGGTCGCGCGGGCGCATCCGCGTGCTCTTTCCCAAAGCGGCCGGGGCGACGCTGGCGGGCAAGACGCAGGATTTCGTGGTGGGCGAGCCGCTGAACGTGACCGACCTCGACGTGTCGCCCCGGGGCGATCTCTTCTTCACCACCGGCGGCCGGGATACCCAGGGCGGCCTCTATCGCATCCGCTATGGCAAGGGCATTCGAGCACCCGAAGCGCCATCGAACATTGCCGCCGTGCTGGCCCGGCCCATGCCCCGCTCCGCCTGGAGCCGCCATGCCATTGCGCAGGCGAAAGAAGCGCTGGGTGATGCCTGGGCGCCCGGACTGACCGCCGCGCTACGCGACGCCACCCTGGCCGAGTCGCTGCGCGTACAGGCCCTGGAAACACTCCAAGTCTATGGTCCCCAGCCCGACGCGACCCTCCTTTCCGAGCTCGTGCGCGATGCCAGCCCGGCCCTCCGCGCCGGCGCCGTGCTCCTCATGGGCTGCGGCGATCTGAAGACCTACCGCGAGCTGCTCATCAACGCCCTCTACGACAAAGACGTCGTGGTGGCTCGCCGCGCCTGCGAGGCGCTGGTCCGCGCGGGACTCGACGAGTCCACCCGGGTGGACACCCACGAGGGCCTCATCTCCGGACTCTACCTGTTGCTCGACCACGAGGACCGCTTCGTGCGCTATGCCGCCCGCAAGGCCATGGAGCGGATGCACCGCGACCTCTGGGCCGACAGCATCTTGAGCGATGAAATTGAACGTCGGCCCCGGGGCGTAATGGAGGGCACCCTCGCCCTCATCGAGACCCAGCGCGCCGCGGTGCATGCGGATGCCATCTTCGCGCGCCTGGACAAACTGAGCCAGGCCCCAATGGAAGAAGCGGTGCTCCTGGACTTTCTCCGCATCGTCCAATTGTCCTTCCTGCGCGATGTGACCGGGGGCGACCGCACCGAGACCTTCAAGGTCGTGCTTGGGTCACGCCTCCTCGGCAAATTCCCCCTTAGCGACGCCGCCATCAACCGCGAACTGCAGACCCTCATCGCCTACCTCCAACCGCCCGGCGCCGTGGAGGCCCTGCTGGCCACCCTGACGCCCGACAAGCCCCAGGAAGAGCAGATCCACACGATGTACGCCCTCCGCGCCATCGAGCACGGCTGGACCCCGGAAACGCGGGCGCAGGCTGTGGCCTGGTTCGACCGGGGCCGCGAAATGGACGGCGGCGCGAGCATGGAGGGCTACATCAACAACCTCTGGGACTCGCTCATGGAGCGCCTGCCCGAGCCCGAGCGGATTATGGCCGAAGGACGCAAGGCGGAGGCCCTGGCCGCGCGCGAAGCCGCGGCCCTGGCCCTCCTCGCCAAAATCGAAGGCGAGGCCCCGGCCAACGCCACCGACCTCGCCCAGATGAGTTTCGACGAACTCAGCCAGTACCTCGAATATGATCCCATGGCCTACGTGCCTCAGAAGCTCGAAGACGGCCACAACGTGTTCATCAAAGCCCGCTGCGCCAACTGCCACGTCTTCGGCACCAAAGGCAAAGGGGGCGGGCCCGACCTCTCTACCGTCACCAGCCGCTTCCGCCGCAAGGACATTCTCGAATCCATCATGTACCCATCCAAGGTCGTCTCCGACCAGTACACCGGCGTGGAAGTCGAGCTGAACGACTTCAGCACCGTCACGGGGATGGTCGCGGGCGAAGACACGAAGTCCCTGACCGTGATCACCATCACCGGCGAGCGCGTGGCGATTCCAAAGCGGACGATCATCAAGCGCGTCGTATCAACGCAATCGATGATGCCCGAGGGCCTGCTGAACACGATGACGCTGCAGGAGTTGGTGAGCTTGATTTACTTTTTGGAGCATGGCGGCGAGGAGTGAAGGCCATTGGGTCTATAATATTGCGAAATGGACAGCACCTTGGCCAAACCAATTGGGCCCGCCGCAGGCATTCCAGCCCGAGTTAACATTTATTACATAACACCTTCGACATCAGTACACCCAATCAGATATTACCCCTCTCAATAATTTACATGTCATTCTAGACCGGCTCTAAGAGAGCGAGTGCTGTAATACTTGAGAAATTCCTATTTCAATCTCCTAAAATTGGCCAGCGAGGCAAGCAACAATGATCACGAAATGGATGGTGCGGAACTTTAAGTCTATTCGGCACCCAACGGAACTTGAATTGGCACCTTTAACAATATTTGCCGGGGCGAACAGCAGCGGAAAGAGCACACTCATCCAATCCATCCTTTTAGTCGCACAGACTCTGGCTCACAAACTAAGTTCACGATCTTTAGTCTTAAACGGCTCATTTTCGAGATTGGGTCAGTTTAATGACATCAGATCTGAAGGCAGCGAATCAAACACAATTGATTTTGCTTGGACGTGTGCTCCATTACGCAGTGCAGGCACTAATCCGATACTCGCAACTCAGTTCAATTCAGAACAGTTTTCCTATGGAGTTGAGCAAAGCCGCCTCGGGTCTGTCGACTGCTCAATTTCCTTTGACGGCGGAAGTTCGACCAATGATGGAGAATTATTCCAAGTCCAGCCCAGACTCTTATCAACAACAATGGTAAGCCAGTTGAGCACTGAGACCCATTACGAACGGTCGTCAATATTGATCAAGAAGGCTGACTCCGAGACTACTAAGTTCATTGACAAACGGAACTACGCCGAATACGACAAGACCATTGAGACGGCTCTACAATATGACGTGGAGCTCGACAACAATTTCTCACTGGCCGAAGTAAGGGAAGAATTTCGTTCCGCAGAGGCTGCCGGATGTAAACTGAGCCATTTTCTGCCTGACTATATAATTTACGACCTAGACATCATCGAAGAGACCGCCAGCGCAATCACAGAAGCTCTCCAATTTGAGATTCGACGAATCCCGAGCGAACTGAGAAGACAGGTAGCCAGTGAGGCAGTGCTCACTTCGCGGGTACTGAAAGTAATAAGCGATGTGCTCAAAGAAGTCGTATCGGTACAGGAGTTCCTGGAGAAATCGGAAATCTCATCTAGCGAGCTTATGGAAAAACGGCAAGCAGCTACACTGACAGACTTCCTAGCATGGCTACGCTCATTGAGTGCTCGCAGACGACTTCAGGCACAACTGGCATTGAGAAGTTGCAACGACTTATTTGAGCAGATCCATATCGCCATGCGAGGTCCGGCCTCATTGCCACCCGGCCCCCGCGCATACCTGCCAAAGAAACCACCTAGTTCTCTCGCACAAGCAATTTCTTATATGGATCACTACTTCACAGCATGCGTAAAGTATCTTGGCCCTCTACGCGACTCGCCGCGATCACTCTACCCACTAACACCGACGGCGGACCCGCACGATGTTGGCGTAAAGGGAGAGAACACAGCATCTATACTAGAGTTGCACAGGAACGAAATCATCACATATGTCCCGTCATTGAGTATGTCAAAACCGGATGCTTGGAATTTCGCGGTCGAAGCTACACTTGAGTCAGCAGTCAGTGATTGGCTCAATTATCTGGAAATTGCCCAGCTCGCAGTAAGCCGCGATTTTGGGCAGTTGGGCTATGAACTTCGAGTCCGATCACGCGCTTCATTGGAGTATCACGACCTTACACACGTGGGAGTTGGTGTGAGTCAGGTAATTCCCATCCTAACGATGTGCCTACTTGCCAATGCTGACACTACGTTGATTGTCGAGCAACCCGAACTTCACCTACATCCGAAGGTCCAGTGTCTGCTCGGGGATTTTTTTCTATCGATGGCTTTCTGCAACAAGCAATGTATTATTGAAACCCATAGCGAGCACCTTGTTGATCGATTGCGATTCCGGATTGCCGAGGCTGAACGTGGTAGTGCGGTACTAAGTAAGATCAAGATGTATTTTGTTGAAAAGGAATCGGTTGGCTCAACGTTTAAAGAGGTCCAAATCAACGAATATGGTGCAATCCCGAACTGGCCGACGGGTTTTTTTGACGTATCTCAACAGCAGGCCGAAAACATCCTCAGAGCCGCTATCTTGAAAAAGCGTTCCCAGAACAGAATCCCCTCGCCACATGACTAAGCCCATACGTGCGCTTGTTGACCCCCATATACTCCGGGTGCCTGATCCGTGCGAAGAATCGTTAGTTCTCGAGGACTACATTGATTCATTGCTTGATTGGAGCGATTTGGCAAAGCGTGAAGACGTGCGGATTTTGGTCTCTAGTTCGGCTACTGCGGCATTATACATCGACCAAGAGTACCCCGACAGAACAAAACTATCGTCCCTGTGCGCGCGAGTTCGCAATGCAGTTGCAGATGCCAATACACTCTCGAGACATATCGAGGGCCTTCTGATGAATTCAGAAGAACTCGACAATCACCTCATCCTTGACGTGGTCCTATTCGAAGAGTCTTCCTCAAGAATTCAGCCTTCTTACCTACTTGATCGACTAAAGCCCAACTCTCGTTCAGAATTTCTTGATGCACTCGTCAAGCTCTCGGTAGATAAGCGTTTAAGAGCTCCGCAGCATGCTCCGGTAACGTTCTTAGTCTCCGCCCCACATGTTGCTCCTGAGACGGAACCAAGGATGTCTGTTTGTGTTAACGCACTCGTGGATACGATCTCATTAACTTCGGGACTCCCCGAACCTCAGTATAGGTCGGCGTTCGATATTGAAATCGAAACTTCTATCGCATTTTCCTCGGCTGACCTTTTTGCTCGCTTAGACTTATGTGAAGTTTGGCAGAAGAATCTCACTACTGAATTGGCAAGTATAGTCATAGAGCTTCGTGTCAATAGGTTCCAATCGTCAGAATATCCAGACGCTGTACCCACTCCTTTTAAGATTGGGGAATGCTTCATGGCGTCCGCCGAAAAGTGGGACGCAATACATAGAAGAGACTACGCCGGTCTGCTGATCGATTCATGCGCACGTATCGTCGTAGGAGATCCCAAGAACCCCGTCAATATATTTCGTGTCGGTAAGAACTCAGGCTCTCCTCAACGCATCCGGGAAGATGGTGCCCGCGCATATCGAACCCACCTTACATCCAAAGGGATTGCCCTGCGCCTAATGTTCGGGAAATTGCAGGACGGCTCGATTGAGTTTGCAAACTTAGGTGCAAAGAGTGAACTAGAGATTCTTTAAGCTTTGGATGGTAAGCTGACGCTCGGTTGCTGTTCAGCACCTTCGAGGCACTCACCATTGCCAAAACTAACACCCGTGCTAGAGTTGGATTGACCCAAAAAAGCGAACGGGTAGAAGCGCGTGTAACACCCCTTTACAACCTTCGTTTTCGTTCAATCGATGCCCTTCTGGCTCTGGAAAAGTGTTACCTATATCTTGACCTTATTTGTTACCCATGTCCTGACTCCCTTCTCCCCGCCTACTGCCTGCAGCCCACCGCCTGTTATACTACCCCCATGCTTGGCGTCTACCTCCACATCCCCTATTGCCGCACTTTGTGTCCGTATTGCGACTTCGTGAAGGAGCGCAGCCGGACGACGGTACCCATGCCTTTTGTGGAGGCGGTGTGTCGCGAGATTGGCGACTTTGAGGGGCCGCGCGAGGCGGGTAGTGTGTTCTTTGGCGGCGGGACGCCGTCGCTGTTGACGGAGGAGGGTCTGGGGCGGGTCATGGAGGCGCTGTTTACGCGCTTTGACCTGGCGGGTGCCGAGATCACGCTGGAGGCGAATCCGGATGATGTGACGGCGCCGATGATGAAGGCGTGGCGGGCCATAGGGGTGAATCGGGTGAGCCTGGGCGTGCAGAGTTTTGATCGGGCGGTGTTGAAGTATCTCGGGCGTCGCCACGATGCGGATGGGGCGCGGCGGGCTTGCGGCGTTATCGCGGAGCACTTCGACACGTGGAGCCTGGACCTGATTTTCGGTGCGCCGCCGATTGAGGCGTGGGGCGCGACGCCGGCGGAGACGGTAGCGATCGATCCCCCCCATGTCTCGGCCTATGGCCTGACCTATGAGCCGGGGACGCCTTTCGAGAAGCGTGCGGACCGGGCGATCTCGGAGGAGGAGTCGCTGGCGATGTTTCGGGATGCGGAGGAGGCGCTCCACGCCTATGAACACTACGAGATTTCTAACTACGCGAAGCCGGGACATCAATCGCGACACAACCTGATCTACTGGCACAACGGCGACTACGCGGGCTTCGGCACGGGGGCCTATTCTTATGTGGGGGGAGTCCGCGCGCGGAATGCGACTACGACGGACGAGTATCTGCGGGCACCGGGGCGGAAGATTGAGGCGTTGCCCCTGAATGACGACGAAGTACGGCTGGAGACGTTGATTCAGTACTTCCGATTGCAGTCGGGCCTGGAGAAGTCGGCCTATGCCCGGCGCTTTGGCCGGGAGGTGAACGAAGATTTCGGCGAAGCGATCGCGGGGCTGGTGCAGCGGGGGTTGCTGGAGGAGAGCGATACGGTGATCCGCCCGACCGCCGAGGGGTTTTACCTGAACAATGAAATTGGGCTGGCGCTGATTGGGTGAAGATGTGGAGCGGGGGCTTCCCAGCCCCCGATTTCGAGCAGCAAAGCTGCTCAACGAGTAAATGGAGGCTGGAAAGCCCCCTCTCCATAGCAAAGAGCCGC
>JBHEKR010000241.1:0-5695 GCA_041859365.1 Candidatus Hydrogenedentales bacterium | reverse complement strand
TTGCCGCTTGCCACCTGCCACCTGCCACCTGCCACCTGCCACCTGCCACCTGCCACCTGCCACCTGCCACCTGCCACCTGCCACCTGAAGCCTGAAGCCTGAAGCCTGAAGCCTGAAGCCTGAAGCCTGAAGTTCCCGCTTTTTTCGTTGCCCTTCTTTTTCGTAGTCACTATAATATTTGGAGGGTTGTGGTGTTTCCTGTTTAACTCACGTGCTGCTCTGTGGAGCGAGGATGGGAAAATGATAGCGATGCAATGCGGGGCATGTGGAAAGTCGGTGAGTGTGGATGAGCACCTGGGGCACAATCAACGGTGTCCGTTGTGCGGCGGGTCGGTGGGGCGTATTCCCTTGCCGCCGGTGTCGACGGCGCTGAGCGATCTGCAGGATGGGGAGTTGCCGGTGCGTTTCGGGGCTTACAGCAAGGCGGCGGAGGAGCATTGGGAAGACCCGGCGGAGCGTTCCACGGCGGCGGCCTCGTGGGATGACCCTTTTGAACCCCGGGTGGAGGAGCAGGTGGAGCGGCTGGTGGTCAACGAGGCGATTGTCGACAATGCCGTGCTGAATGTGGTGCCGCCGGAGATCGAAGCGCGGTTTCGGGCGCGGCAGCGCGAGACGCGAAAGAAGCTGGTGGGCCTGGGACTGGTGGTGGCGGTGGCCGTGATCGGGTTGATCGTTTTTGTCTTGTATTGAGGTTTTGTTGGAAGGGGGGGATGGGTCGTATGGTTGGGGGGCGATAGGGCTCACCGCTGTAACGTGCTATACTCTGTGTTTTCCGGGCGCTTCGGCGCTTTTTCTTTTTTTGGAGTGTTTATAGCATGTCGCTGGTGATTGATGAGAGCTGGTATGTCCGTGGCGAGGGTCTTCCGGAACGGGTTTCGGCGGGCGGGGTGATTGTCCGGATTGAACGGGGCAATGTTTACGTCGCGCTGGTGCATGAAAAGGGTTGTGCTGGGTATGTCTTACCGAAGGGCGGGGTGGACCCCGGCGAGTCGCTGGAGGTGGGCGCGCTGCGGGAAATCGAGGAGGAGTCGGGCCTGACGGAGATCCACCTGCTGGGCGAGCTGGCGGTGCTGGAGCGTTTGAGCGAGAAGAAGGACAAGTGGTCCATCAACCACTATTTTCTCTATGCCACAACGCAGATCAGCGGCACGATTCTGGACACGGAGCATCACGACGAGCAGATCTGGGCTCCGCTGGACACCCTCCCGGCGATGTTCTGGCCGGACGAGGAACGCCTTCTGGTGCGCCACCGGAAGGCCATCTATGACCGCGTGATCGCGCACCAGAATCCGTGGAAGCGCAAGAAGGGTTTTGTGTAGGCGCGAGTTCGGAGGATCGGCGTCGGCGAACCCGATGGGTGCAGCGTAGGTCGATTGCTTCAGTCTCAATTGCGCCAGGCGCCCCAGCAGGCGCGCAGTCCCAAACCTGCCAGCCCTATGGCGAGCAGACTCGCGCTCCGGGGCTCTGGAATCGTGATGGGCGTGGGCGCGTGATCGAGCCCTGCCCGATAGGAATTCAGTGCGTTGTCATTGAAGTGGGCGTTCTGGGGCAGGGCCCGCAGTTCGATATCGGGCGGCAGGGAAAAATCCGCCAGACTTGGGGAGAGGGTGAATCGCCCTCCGATTTTCCCATCCGTCTGCCCAGTCTCTACCGGGCGGGAGCCCATCGAAGTGCGTTCCAGGAAGCTCGACCCGATCCATGCGTCGCCGGGTGGCATGCGGGAGAGCGTGGGCAGGCCGGTGCTTCCTGTGCAGGGCACGTCCAGTTGAGGCTGGAGTAGGGCGGTCAGCGGCTTGTCTCCGTCGACATTGCGGATCATGGGGAAGGGGGGCGTGGGGGCGGGCTCATCCTGCTGGAAATCCAGTGGCAGCCCCGACGCGGAGTGGAGGCTGGCGAGGTACACCATGGCGGTGGCCAGGTGCCGGGGAATCGACTTCATTGGGGTTGGTCCTGTGGTTGTGCGCTCAACAAGGCCGGAAAAACTTTCAGAGGGTTGTCCGGCGGATTCGACGGTGGTGCGCGGTCCCGCTGGTATTTTCGCGGGTGTTGTCACCATCAATACTTCACCTAATCCAGGCGTTCACGCGGGGCAACGCCAGGGTGAGGCCGGGAGGCCTCGGGTATGCATCAGAGGGGTCCTGGTCGTTCTGGTGCGCGCGCACCTGCTGTCCGCCGTAAGTTGAGCAAGTATCGAGCCAATCGTCCATTTCGGCTGGGTGCGTGCTCGCCGAAGGGGCTTAGTCCAGTACTTCCAATATTTTGCGCGTACCAGGGTCCAGGAGGCGTGCGTCGACCATGGAGCCATCGGCTCGGCGGACCTAACCAAACGGTAGGCTGGGCGTAACGAGAACCTGACAAAGCAACCAAGGGGTGTGGGCGAAAAATGAGGATTCCTGCGCAACGGCCATCGCGAGGAGGGGCCAGGTAAGCAGGAGCGTCAGGATTACGACCAGGAGAATTGCGACGCCCATCAGCCCGGCGACGCAGGCCCGGCGCAATCGCGGGCTTGCGGCGAGCATGACATACCCCGCGGCGATGAAGAGTGGCGGAACCCCAAGATAGAGTCGTCCATGTTTCAAGGCTCCTTCGACCAGCGCCATGGCCTGAACGGTGACCAGCGGCAAAGCGGTACCGGTTTCCATATAGATGGGCTTGACCGCGCGGGTGATTTCGAGCGTGATTTTGAGCATGACGTATAGCGCGGCGAGTGTGAGGAGCACGGCGCTGAAGAACGAAGCACCCGCCCCATGGCTTCCGCGCGGGAGAGGCGGGGGTTGGGGTTCAAGGTCGGATGTACTCATTTGTGCTTTCCTCGGCGTACGATGTGCATTCGTTCACCTGGCCTGTGGTCATCTGTTCATCTGATTCCCGGCTTGCCACGTGGCCCGAAATCGCCTATGATGAAAGGCCCACTGGGAATCACTTTCAACGCAAGGATACTTTATGGACGTCCCCTATATCTTCAAAGATGGCATACTTTCAGGCAAGGTCGCCTTTGTGACGGGCGGCGCTTCCGGCATCGGGCTGGGCATCAGTCGGCGGCTCGCGCAGGCGGGCGCGGATGTGGTGGTGGCGAGCCGGCGGGTGGAGCAGTGCGAGGCGGTGGCGAAGGAACTATCTGCGGAGTTCGGCGTGCGTGCCGTGGGCCTCGCGCTGGACGTGCGGAATTCCGCACTTGTCAACGAAGTGATGGCCAGGGCCGTTGAAATCATGGGTCGCCTCGACATTCTGGTGAATAATGCGGCGGGAAATTTCTACTACCCCGCCGAGAAGCTTCGAGACAGCCAATGGAAGGCGGTAGTGGAGATCGATCTGTACGGCACCTTTTTTTGCTCCCGGGCGGCCTTTCCGTACTTGAAGGCGCAGGGTGGGACGATCGTGAGCACGAGTATGACGCTGCATCACACGGGCTGGGTGGGCATGGTACCGGCCTGTTCGGCGAAGGCGGGCATCGATGCGATGACGAAGACCCTGGCGCAGGAGTGGGGGCGCTTCGGGATCCGGGTCAACGCCATCGCGCCGGGGCCGATCATTACGGAGGGGGTGAAGAAGGCCTTCGCGCTGGGCGGGAGTTTCGACGACCACCTGGATTCGGTGCCCCTGGGGCGCGTGGGTGAACCGGAAGAGATCGGAAATATGGTGGTGTTTATGGCGTCGGATGCCGGGACCTGGATGACGGGCTCGATTGTGACGATGGATGGCGGCGAAAGCCTGACCCCGCGCAGGGCCGGGATTGCGCCGGAGGCCCTGGGCCAGTTGGCTGAGTTTATGGACGCGCAGCGTAAGGCGGAGTAGCCGGGGTTTGGGATATTGCAGGGATTACAGGGACAGCAGAAGTTTCACAATACCCTTCGCATTGCCGTCCCTGTAGCATCCCGGTCATGAATGCACAGAGAACAAGGACTACTATGAAGAAGACAGGCACAGGTTGGGTATGGGCTGGCCGTCTGGCGGTTATGGCGGGCCTGTGGTGTGTCGCGTCGCTGGCATCGGCGCAGCCGGCGGTGGGCGGGGCATCTTTCTGGAACGAAGCCACGCTGTATCGTGATGAGTTCGGCACGCCCCACATCGAGGCGGGAACGATTCGCGCGATGGCGTCGGCCTTCGGCTATGCGCAGGCGGAGGATCACCTGGAGCCCATGCTCATGGCCTACCGGATCGCCCTGGGCCGGGCAGCGGAAGTGGGCGGCGAGGCCTTTGCCGAAAGCGACGCGTTTGCGATCAAGATTGGCAATGCGGAGCAATCCGCCATCGCCCTGGGACAAGCGGATCCGGTGACGCGGGATTTGTGCGAGGGCTTCGCCCTGGGGATCAACGCGTGGATTCTGGAGCATCAGGATCGGGTGCCGGCCTGGGCCGAGGGTGTGCAACCGAAGGATGTGCTGGCGTGGTGGCATTATTTGATGGTGGTTCAGGCACCCTTTGACCTGCCGGGGGTCTACCACCCGAAGGCACCGCTGGAACGTGCGAATGCCTGGGCGCTGGCACCGGGGAATACGCTGGAGGGGAGCACCCTGCTGGTGATGAATCCCCATGAGTACTATGGCAGCCCCTACCGCTGGTACGAGGCCCATCTGATGGCGGGTTCCCTGAATCTGGCCGGGGCGACGCTCTTCGGGGTGCCGGTGCTGATGATGGGACACAACGAGAACGCGGGGTGGGCGTTGACGCCGAATCTGGCGGATACGGCGGATTTCTTCCTGGAGCACATCGGTGGCCCACAGAAGCCTGCGAACGACCCGCGCTTTGCTGCCTCAGTGATAGACGATGTGGCGCCCCTGCTGAGTTTCATGTCCACGGCTAAGCCCTTCTACGTGCGCACGAGCGCGGGTCTGGTGGAGCGCGCGGTACCCTCCATGATCGGGGCTCGTGGTCCAATCTTTGAGGGGGGCAATGGTGCACTGTACTCCTGGCGCAACGGGGCCTTCCTCCAGTTTGGCGGTCTGCGCCAATTGCTGTTGATGGGCCAGGCCACAGAGATGGCGGCGATGAAGGACGCGCTCGCGCTGCATCAGTTGCCGGGCTTTCAGGTGGTGTGCGCGGACAAGTCGGGCGAGCTCTTTTATCTCTACAACGCGCGCCTGGGAAACCGGGATGCCGCCGCTTCTCCAGAGGACCGCGAACCGATGAACTGGTCCATGCCGGTGGATTCGGGCCGGGAGATCTTTGCGTGGCGCGAGATCATTGCGCCCGGGCTGCTCCCCCAAATTGAAAGTCCGAAGAGTGGGTATGTGCAGGCCTGCGGAACACCGCCGTGGCTGGCCACCACAAAGAGCGGGCTGAGCGCGGCGGACTGGCCCCGCTGGCTGGTGGGGGAGGCGCCCAACTACCGAAGTCTCCGCGTCAATCAGATTCTTTCGGCGGGGAAGTACTCGTTTTATGACATGCAGGCCATGCTGTTCGACACCCACGTTCCTGCCGCCGCGGACATGGTGCCCCTGCTGCTCGTGATGGCGAAGAAGCGCCCGGAGTTGATCCGTTCGGCCCATCCTGATCTGGTGACCGCACTGCGCCTGCTCGAGGGTTGGAACCTGAGTTCGGATCGGGAAAGCTCGGCGATGGCGTACTACGGCATCTGGTGGGCGCTGAGGAAAAAGCGTCACGGCGCCCAGTTCGGCAGCGAGATGGCGCTGTATCAGGGCCTGCTGGCCAACACACCCGAGGCGCAGACCCAGGCGTTGGACGCGGCGGTGGA
>JBHEKR010000032.1:0-8756 GCA_041859365.1 Candidatus Hydrogenedentales bacterium | reverse complement strand
GTGCGTCCATCGACCCCCGTGAAGACCGGAACGAACTTGGCCGCAACACCAAGGATCATCATGCTGATGAAGCCCACCGTGGCCGCGTGGCGGATGGCGCCGTACCAGGCGTGGGAGAATCCGATTGCCGCCGCGTGACTGTCGGGGGCGAAAGCGCGGAGCAGGCCGAATTGATAGACCGGCAGGAGGACCAGCATGGCGAGGGAAATCAGGAGCCAGACGTAGGCCGCGCGGATAAACTTCACGCTGCGGTCTGGACGCCACACGGGCTGGTGAAGTCGCCAGGACCACACGAGGGACGCCACGGCGGCGAAGAGGAGCAGCACGCCGCCATACCACAGGGCGGCCCAGGCGTGCCCGGCAGCCCGTATCGCCACGAAGCCGGCTGACTCCGCCACAACCGCGAGGTTAATCAATGCCAGCACCGTAAGACTGCGGCGGGCGCTGGGCACCGGCAGGTGGTAGAGCTTGTCGAGGATCCGGTGGCTCACGCCGAGAATCATGACGAGGGCAAAGCCGTGGATCTGGAGATCCCGCAGAGGGGCTTGCCAGCGGGAGACCTGGAGCAGCAGGGCCTCCTCGCTGGGGGCGAGGGAGACCAGGGTGAAGTGGACCGCACTGTAGATCGTCTGCACGACAAACCAGAACAGGGCGCAGAGAATGTAGGCCTCGTAAGCCTCCAGCGGCTTGCCGGTGCGCCGCATGGTTACGAGGAGAACGGCCGCGAAGATCAGCGCGGCGGCGATTTCCAGCAGACTTCCGAGGGTGGCCAGCCTGAGCAATTCCGGCCAGGTGTCGATAAAGGCCTCACCGCCGGCGCGGAGGAGTATACCGCCCAGCATGAGGGCCAGGGTTGCGCGGGCGGCCCGTGGCCAGGCCAGGCGGGTGTTCTTGAAGCGGGGAAACATCTGATAGGCGAATCCCATCACAAACAGGCCAACCCATCCAAAAATCTGCGCGTGGCCATGGGCGTTGACCTGATGGATGCCCACCGCTGTGAAGGACCCGGTGAGGGCGATGCGTATGAGGAGCCAGGCCCCCCATACGGCGCCCAGGCTGAGGGCCACGGCGATACCTGCGGTGAAGAAGGGCCGGAAATAACCACGGGAATGATCATCCGCAGGACGTATCCCGACCCTGGAGAGAAGCAACTCGTAGTTGTTTGTATTGGTCAATTCTGGAGTTCTTTCAACGTCTTTTGCCTTGTCGTCCATGGCCCTGCTTCCTTATTGTGGAATCACATGTCGTTATCGCATTATAGCCCAAAAAAATTTCAGCCCACAGGCAGATCGGTCCGGTGCTCCACTACATCGGCCAGACTGGAGCCTTTCAACATCTTCAAATAGGATTGCCGCACCGCAGCCCACTGGTGGTGCAGGGCGCAGGGATTGGCGGCGTCGCAGGCCGCTTTCCCCATAAAGCACCCCTCCCAGCGGCTGATGTGGTCCACAGGCTCCACCACATCGAAGAGACTGATCTCCCCCGGCTTGCGGGCGAGGCAGAAGCCCCCCCCCATCCCCTTCTGAGAATGGACAATACCGGTCTGCACCAGTGCCTGCAAGAGCTTGCCCAGATAATTCTGGGGAGCGCCAATCTGCTCGGCAATGTGGGCCGCACCCTGGAACTCTCCCGGTTGTTCGGCCAGGAGCACCACAGCTTTGAGGGTATGGAGAGCGGTTTTTGATATCATGACATCAATTCCTTATTCACATGTCATTATACGATTATAAATCAAAACTGTCAAGCAGGAAAAATTCCAGCAGCTTTCGGGCCCCTCGGCCGAATCGACCTTGTTTCCCCCCTCGTGGAACCCACCCCGCAATTTTGAGGTCCAAGAAGCTTAAACGGGATGGGAATTCACATGAACTCTATAGTTACCTTCTTTTCACTGCTGCCACTCATTGCGGGTGTGCCCGCCAATGAAGCGCCCACCGAGTTGGATCCGCCGGAGATTCGAATCGGCGAGGCGCTGTTTCTGGAAACGCGCTTCGCGGAGTACTTCGCCACCCACGCCACGGGGATGAATGCGCCGTTGGCGCAGGGCGACCCCGTGATGGACTTCACGGTTACGCCGAACGGCAACCTGCCGGGACCCTTTCGCGGAAAGAGTATGAACTGCCGGGCCTGCCATCTGGTGGATGAATTCGCAGCAACGGCGGAACAGCCGGGCGTACCCAACGGCGGGATGCGCACGTATTCCGATTATTCGCCGCGCAGTCCCATCCCCCATCGCGCCGATGGCCTGCTCTTCGCCCTGCGCAATGCCCCGAGTCAGGTGAACGCGTCGGTGGAGCGGGACTTTACCTTCTTTCATTCCGACGGTGAATTTGCCTCCATGGAAGATCTCGTGCGCGGTACGTTACAGGGGCGGAATTTCGGCTGGCTGAAGGGTGAGGAAAGAGAAGCCCTTGCGCACATCGCCCGGGTGATCCGGGAGGACAATGCCCAGCATGCCCTCGCGCTGGAAGATCCCGCCTTTGCCGAACTCCGCTACGCCGATCTACTTCGCGGGGGCGGATCGAACGTGCCCGAGGAACTGACCCTGCCAAGAGAATATCGCATCGATGTGACCAAGGCAAGCGACGCCGAGATTCTGGATGCGATCTCGAAGCTTATCGCGATTTATGTGACGGATCTCGCCTTCAGCCAGGATGACGCGGGTTACAACCACTCGCCCTATGACGTGTTCCTTCACAAGAATCACCTGCCGACTCAACCCGCTCCCGACGAGACCCCGGCCGAGTACAGTCGCCACCTGCTTGACGCGCTGGAGGCGCTGACCGCACCAGAGTGGGTTTCTTCGGATGACGGCACCTTCGCGAGCCACCATCAGCCATTTCAATTCGGTGCCATCGAACTGGAGGGGTGCAAGCTATTTCTCCGCGAATCAGGCGGTGCGATAGACACCCCAAGCGTCGGCAATTGCGCCGCGTGTCACCCCGCGCCCCACTTTACCGATTTTCGCTTTCACAACACGGGCGCGACGCAGGAAGAATACGACGCCATCCACGGCGCGGAAGCCTTTGCCCACTTGGAGATTCCCGCCGAGAAGGACCGGGCTGAGGTGATGAATACCGCATCGGGCATTAATCCCTTTGCCGACATCCCGGCGCACGAACATCCCGGCCACACGGACCTCGGCTTGTGGAACGTGTTCCTGAATCCCGAATTTCCCAAGCCGCAGGAAAAGCTCCTGGCGATGATGCAGATGGAGCACCCCGACGCTAGCGACACACAGGCCCTGCTGGATGCATGCATCGCCGCATTCAAGACCGCCAGCCTGCGCGACCTGGGCCATTCCGATCCCTATTTCCACACCGGGCGCTTCAAGGACCTCGAAAGCGCAGTCCACTTCTATCGCAAGTTCTCCGAACTCGCCCGCCACGATGGCGTCCGCAATGCCGACCCGGAATTGCTGGGCGTGCATATCGAGCCCGACGACGAGCCGAAGCTGGTGGCGTTTCTGCGGGCGCTGAATGAGGACTACGAGTAGGCGGGACCAACGTGAAAAAATCCTTCATGGCGATTCGCGCCGCCTGCGGTTTGCGAGTATTGTCTCAGGGTTTTACCCCCTCCCCCCCCCCCCGCAAGCGGGGGGAACCACGAGGCTCACTTCGATTGACAGGGTTTTCCCCCGCTTGGGCCTGTCGGTTTAATGCCGGAGCGACGATGCGGGTGATCAAATTCAAAAATTACAAAGAGACTGTCATTCCCGCGCATGCGGGAATCCAGTGCTTTCGCGCAGTTTACGTTGCACGGTCTCTGGATTCCCACTTTCGTGGGAATGACAGAAATCCGGAAATCTATTTCCGAGGTCGGGTTTGGGGTTAAATCGACAGACCCGCTTGCGGGGGGCCAGGGGGGTATGCCTTCGACGTGGCAAAGCCGTCTTCGCTGCCTTTTATCCCTTCGACATTATGTGAAGAGTCATCCTGAACGCGGCATCCCAGTGAACTCCAGCCAGCATTGGCATCGCCAATGCACCATGGGATGAAGGTGGCCGCTGGGGAATGACTCGGCGATACGGATCTCACCCGCGTCCACGTTGCCGAGGCAGATATCGCAGTTGTCCGCGAGATCGTCCACGTGCCAGATTTTGAATCGGGCACCGGCCTCATCCTGTGCATGACGGGACTTCGTTACGACGCCGTGGAGTAGACCTTAACTCTGTTCCGTAAGCGTGGCGATTTCCACGCATTCCTCAGCACCGAAAGCGGGTATGGCACCGCCGGGATTCGCAATGGGAAACCGTTCCTGGAAGTGAAGTCGGGTGCGATTGAGGTAGTGCGCTTTGCCCTGTTGGATTGACCCCAACGGGACCGTCCTGCGGATACGGCCCTGGGACACAACAAAGAATCTTCCGCTCCAGAATGGGAAAGTGCCCGAGCGAAGGCCCCCGCAATCCGCGGGACCGTCCCGCGCTTTTCGATCAAACGAATCGCTGTACCAATACGAAAAGTGCCGCCTATTGACAACCCCGCTTCAACCCTTCCAATAGCGCACACTTCTGCGCCAATACTTGTAGTACCAGGGTTTCTCTTTTGCATAGAACGAAATCATCGGGCGAACATCAGCCGACTCGCGGTCGAAAGTCGCGTCAGGGATTTCATTGCGCTGAACGGAGCCCGCCACCAACTGCGAACTCCAGAACTCCACAGCATCCATGGAAACATCGCAGGAGATTGGCAATGTGACTCCCGAACACTCGATCCTTTCCTCTCCCCACTTCAAATCGGTGAGAAAATTCCAGACCTTTGCATCTTTCAGGGAATCCAAGACGGCTCCGTCCGGCCCCTTAATTTGGGATATAAGAAAATTCCGAACGCTACTTACCCAGCCATCTCCACTTAGTCGCACGAGACTTATGCCCGATTCTTTGGGACGATTCTGCAGTGCATCGTCTATACTTTTTGCCTTAGCCAGGTAGAGCGCGTCCAATCTTAGTCCGTGCATCAATTGCACCAAACCGCTTTCAGCAGGGCCTTCACTCTGAACCAAAAATCCGTAGCGAAAAGCGAAGTCGGGTGACGGAAGGTAATTCAATCCAGGAAGGAGGTGCGTTTCGAGGAGGAAATACGGCCATGTCTCATCATTGAATTTCTGATGTAAAGGCTCTGTGACTGAACCCCCACCGTGCCTTTCGAACCAATACTTGTTCTCCCAACAATTCACCTCTGTATCGACGAATCCATCTTTGCAGGTAATGGTTCGCAGTACCGTTGCACCATCTTCGGTAGCTATATCGATGCGCCACCAGTTCTTGTTCTTTTGCTGCAATTTGAGCAGGAATTCATTCCTGGAAGATCCGAACTCCACGAGGGTTGTGTCCAGGAAACTCCTATCGTGCAACGTGACACGGCAATCCAGCGTGAGCGGCCCATTGATGATGCTTGACTCATTATCAAACTGGGCCCGCAATACCTGTGGATACGAACCATCAATAAACTCTAAAGAGACCGGCTGTTCCGCTGGCAACGATCCAGACATCGCCAACAATACGAGTGAAAGAAGGAGAAGATTCCGGAAAACATCGGGACATCCACCGTTTCTCCGGCTAACTCCCTTCCCTTGTTTGGGTGACCCTTGGGAATGTGTCATGGAATTGCCCTCCGCAGCGTACCCCGCCACGTGTTGTCTTACCGCGTAATCCTGAGTGGAGTGTAGCAGAGGGGCGGGTGACCGTCAATGGCGGTGTGGGCGTTTGAAGGGTGCCCCAGGGCCCCTCGCTCGGCAACCCCGCAATGAGCCAGGGCGGGAGCCATTGCTTGCGACTCCATTTTTTGAACATGTTCACATATTGCCTTGACTTGTGTTACACTGTGGTGTCTCCTGGATCCAATCAAGAAGCCCTCTACGAAGTAAAGGCCGTCCCGAAGTATTTTCGGGCCACCCTTGGAAAGGCATCGGCAATGAAGTGGGAACTGCTCATCATTCCGTTTTGGCTACTCGCGTTGTACCTGATCGTGCTCTCGCCCGCTCTGCTGCTGGCGGTATTGACGTATCGCTGGAACAAAGGGCTGCTTTCACTGGTTCATGATCCGGAAGTCCGGATGCAGGCGCCTGAAGCTCCGCTTCTGGCGGGCTTGCGGCTTTTCTGCAAGAGCATGGGCAGGCTTTCGCCGCCCTGGTACGCGGTGCTCGCGTTCCTCGCCGCAGTCTTTGGACTTCACGTCTATCTGTCTGACAACAACCTTGGATTGCAGTTTAGACTGCACTGGCTGGCGCTGCATCTGGCTGTAGAGTTCTCGGCGATTCTTGCCGTGCTCTCGGGAACGATGCTCTTTGCACGCCATGTAAGAACGCCCAGTAAACTCCTGTGGGTGGGAGCAATCTGGATCGTTGGTTCGTGGGTTGCCATCTGGCTATGCACTCCGACCGAATTCTTTGACGCGACGTACGAATACCACTGGGGGGAAGGAAACCGCTGGCGTGTACCCACCTACCTGCTTGTGCTTCCCGTGTATGCCGTGGTGATGTTCGTCTTGTGTGTGTACCGGGTCGGACGGAATCTCGGCCGTCGGCCAGCGCAGAATCAGTAACCACCGGTAGAACCGGTGGTATGAGGAAGGCCCCTAAAAGGGGCCGAACACGCTGACACATGCAAATCGAACTCTTAAGTTCTAGTCCCGAAGGGACGGCATATCGTAGCCCTGGGTGAAGCGAGGTACGAGCGAACCCTGGGATAACTGACCCATAACTTTTGAATCCCGGAGGGATGGCATAGAAGACCGGAGACGAACTCCCTCGTTCTCCTATGCCGCCCAGCTGGGGCTTTAATCTCTTGCGATCCAATACCCAGGGCTCCGCTTGTACCTCGCTTCACCCTGGGCTACGATATGCCGCTCCTACGGAGCTAATACAGTTATTTCCTGGCAAATGCTTGTTGCTACTCAGGCCCGAGCCGTTCACTCGCCAACGTTTACAACGGCGGAACGGCTGAACCTAATGAATTCTCACCGGCAAAGCCGGTGGATTGGCGTGGATTTAAAGTGGACTGCGCTGTGCGCGGAAACGCAGAATAGCGTTGGCACTTTGAGCAGGGGCTTTGTTTTCTCGATACTCACGCTGGAAACCAATCTGCATTGTTCGGGTATTTCACACAAGAGATGAAACGTAATCAAAACGCGGAGGCACTATGAGTTTCATATTCGTCATGATAAGCATCCTGGTTGAGTCGGTAGCGGTCACCCAGGATCCACCGTCCCCCGCGCAGGCGGCAGTACCGCCGCCCCCCGCTCAAATCGACGATGTTGATGTTAAAGCGTCCGGAAGTCGAGCAGTCGTTGATTTTGAGGCAGGCAAGCCCATCGACGCCACCCTCCTGAACCGAAGCAATGACACTGGTCGGCACGAAACCTACTTCCTCTCCGACCCGACGAAACGGAAAGGGGTCATGGTCTTCTGCGACGACGCCATGGGAACGACCATCGGCGTGGTGGCGACGGACCTGCCGAAATCCAACGACCTCGAAGCGGGCTGGCTTCAGGAGCGCAGGTTCTGGCAGGAAAAAGCCTGGTGCATTAATGTGACCAGTTTGGGATGGTCTGAGGATGGCCGCTACCTCTTTGTGGCCACGAGCGACATTTATGGCAGCGGAGAAATTTATCAACTCGACATCAAAAAACGCCGGGCCGCTGTGATCTTTCCCATGAAGATGGATGCGACATTGGAGGGGCACTGCTGGAGCACGCATATCGACGTGATTGGGAAGGACAGCATTACCGTTCATGTCCGGGACTATTGCGAGGGAGACAAGATCTTCGCGCGGGAGACGCTACCGTTCTTGACGGAGGAGAGTTTCGAGGCCCCGTCGGACACGGAGCAACCGGTAGAAATGAAGTCTGATGGCAATAGTACGGGTGTCCCGAATGGAAAATCATTGAGGTAACCGATCCGGATTGGCGTGGTTTTGGTACCGCCGGCCCCCCGCCCCTCGGGACACCCAAACCCGCAGGTGCGGGATTGGGTGGCACCCGGATCCAGGTTGCGCCGTGGTGGTGGCGGGTGTATGCCGCTTGCTCCAAAATCACAGCCGGGGACGGCTGCGCCACATTCCTGGGGCGCTTTCGTCTGGTGGGGCACGCTCCGAATCATGGATGCCGTTTGGGGTGGTTCAAGTTTTTGCCGTTAGCTCCGCTGGGACAGGCCCGCGCTCTGGGGCTGACGTTGTTTGGTGGCGTGGGCGATGGGGGTGAACGGGCCTTTCGCTTTTGCAGGGTATCGTTGCGCGGGTCCGTCCCTGCGCCTCGCGGGTCCTCACTATAGCAACTCCAGCGGATGCCAGGTGGGCAGGCCGGTGCCTTCTTTGAGGTGGATGGAGCAGACGGAGGATTCGGTGACGATGGCTTCGACACCTTTTTCTTTGAAGGCGGCGAAGAGGGGTTTCCCGACGGCGTTGGCGAGTTCGTAGCCCAGGGGTCCGTGCTTGAGGCCGAAAGTGCCGCCCATGCCGCAGCAGGTGCCGGTTTCGATGAGTTCGATGGCGCCGCCGTGTTTTTTTACCCAGGCCATGGCTTCGCTGCCCATGCCGAGGGGGCGCTGGTGACAGGAGCAGTGGAAGCCGAGGTTGCGGCCTTTGAGGGCATCGCTGCCGGCTTCGCCTTCGATCATCATGAGGTAGGCGAAGTATTCGTGACTGGCGTTGGCGACCAACTTGGCCTTGGGATTCATGGGCAGCAGTTTCGGGTAGGACACGCGGAGGCAGTAGGCGGCGGTGGGCTCGGTGGCGACGATGTCGTAGCCCTGGGCGACGTATT
>JBHEKR010000484.1:0-13015 GCA_041859365.1 Candidatus Hydrogenedentales bacterium | reverse complement strand
CCGGCCTCGTCAAGGACCTACCTGCGCAAAGCGCACGTTCCTCCTGGACTTCGTCATAACCCGTCCGTGGTGTGCACACCCGTTATAAACCTTCTCATAGGAGAAAACATCATGGAAAAGAACAGACCAGCACACGAAATCCGCATTGGCGCCGTCAAAGCGGTCATTTGGGCCAACCCGACCGACTCGGGCGTCTTCTACAACGTCAACCTGTCCCGGATCTACAAGGACGGGGATGACTGGAAAACGACCGACGGTTTTCGTCGCGATGATTTGCCCCTGGTGGCCAAGCTGGCGGACAAAGCCTTCGACTGGATTCTGAATCCGGCCGAGGTCGAAGAGACCGCTTAACAACCCTTGCCGGGCGGCCTTGAGCCGCTCGGCTTTTCTCGCGCCTTCGGGCGCTCTCGTGGACTTTCCCTGCTGGACCAGGGAAATTAATTTTGCTAAGGAGGAATCATGTACCCATACGAAAAAGAATATCGCAAACAACTCTTGAGAGATATCGTTGTTGGATTTGTTCTCGGGCTGCTGCTGGCCGTGCTCGCTGCGGTCTTTCAGATCATATAGGCCGGCACAATATAGGCCGGCACAATGCAAAAAGAGCCGCACCCGGGGGTGCGGCTCAAAACTCTGGAATCAAATCAGCGGTATAACTGAAGTAACCCTGCAAAGACCATAAAATTGGCTATGCAGGAAATCAGTGTAAACACCAATCGATCCCACCAGAAGCCGAAGCCTCTGTACTGATCGTGACCAATGTAAATGATCACATTTTCTGCGCGTCTTGTACTCATATGCGTCTCCTTTTCTAGTTAATAAATCGTAATTGACTAACCGAAAAAGGCGAGGCGGAATACCAGCGCAGGTTGCCGTGTTTTTTCTCCTGGCAACGGGGGGAGAGGAAAGAACTGATTCAACTATCGTGTCTGTAGTGTACCACAAGGTCCCGGAATTCCAAGGGAAATTTTCCGGGTTGTCGCCGCGCGATTCGCGTGCTACCCAGGGCCCATGTCCCGAACCACACCGAAGCCCCGACCCTCCAAGACTAACATTGCAGCAGCAGCGCCAACCCTGCCGCCGCTCCTGAAATGGCTGGGGGGCAAGCGCTGGCTTGTCCCCGATCTCGCCACGCTCTATGCGGCCCACCGGCACCGCCGCCTGGTCGAGCCCTTCTGCGGCGGCCTGGCCGTCGCTCTGGGCCTGCGGCCGGAGCAGGCCCTGCTCAACGACGCCAACCCGCACCTCATCAACTTCTACACCTGGGTCCAGCGCGGCCTCGACATCACCCTCGACATGCGCAACGACGCGCCGACCTACTACCGCCATCGCGAACGCTTCAATCAGCTCATCGCCCGCGGTGACCTGCTCTCGCGCGAGACGGCGTCCCTGTTCTACTACCTCAATCGCACCGGCTTCAACGGCCTCTGTCGCTTCAACCGCAAGGGCGCGTTCAACGTCCCCTTCGGTCGCTATCGCGGCATCCGCTATGCCGACTCCTTCGACGGCCATCGTCGCGAGTTCGCGCCCTGGCGCTTCACCTCCGCCGACTTCGGCTACCTGCCCCTGGACGCCGATGATTTCGTCTATGCCGATCCGCCCTACGACGCCGCCTTCACCCAATACGGCGCCGACGGCTTCTCCTGGGACGACCACGTGCGCCTCGCGCATTGGCTCGTGCGCCATCCCGGCCCCGTGGTCTTGTCCAACCACGACACCGACCGCGTGCGAAGCCTCTATCAGGACCTCGGCTTTCGCATCATCCTGCTCCACGCCCCAAGACGCATCAGCGCCAACGGCGACCGAACGCCCGCGCGGGAACTGCTGGCCTTGAGGAATGTTGAGGGGTGCCGGTGATACTTCGGACGTCCGAAGTTTTGCCCTGAGATCAGCCTCGCTTTTCGTCAGGCCAGAGGACAGCAAAAGGCTCGATCTCGGGCACCTTGAATGGGAGGTCTAAGGATTCAATCCGGTCTCGTACTTCTTCCATCCCGCGTTCTAGCAGGTCCATTACTCTTCCACCATCGGGCGGGCTCTTTGCCACCTTCAAGCTGCCCAAACTGTTGAGGCAGACGAGTAGCTCCCAGTCCTTGTAAAAGGCTCCCAGCTTTCCGGTGTTCTTGCAGAGTACTACACCAACGGTGACGACGCGAATCGCTGTGCCGGCACCCGTGACCCGGTCATAAATGCGATAAACCAGCATTGGATTTTCGAGAGCGCTTTCGGAGACAGCCGCTATATGCTTTTCACTCGACCTCGCCTGTGCGATGGCCTCGTCGACCGCCTTGTGGCCCACGCCGAGCACGCGCTGCGCGGCATCCTTCCCTGAAACGCTACGGTCGAATACCACATCCTCATAGTTTCTTCGTATGCCCTCTCTCAGCCAGGCATCGGGTGTCTTAAAAGTTAGTCCGATCTCACCTTCACGAGGTCGCCGGTCGTTCAGCTTCAACATGGAGACAAAGAAAGGCCGCAAGTCTGGAAGATCAACTTTGGGTATACTCTCGGAAACCTGCTGGAAATCAAACCTGGCACAATGACCAACAATATTCTTGACGGCATCGATGACGTCCTTTCCCCCCAGGCTTGCTGTTTTGGCGTCGAACCAACTGTCGAGGGAATCAGCCTTTCTCACGCTGCCCTCCGCGAATAGCTCCTGAAAGGTTCCCGGCGACGCCATCCCCAATACCAGTTGTAGCAGGTCCTCGGGTTCGTCCATGGCATGGCCAAACGCCAACATGATCCGGTTCAGCTTTTCATTGAGCTTCTCCCATATTCGGGATTCTACGGTGTCGGGATTGCGTAACGAAACTACCTTGACTTTATTCGCCTGGCCGTATCGATTAAGCCTGCCCACGCGTTGATGAAGCCGCATCGGATTCCAGGGAAGGTCTACGTGCACAAGTACGGAGCACTGCTCCTGCAGGTCGATGCCCTCGCCTCCGGCCTCGGTTGAAACGAGAAAACGCACTTGGCCAGTGCAGAAACTTTCCGCCGCGCGCTCTCTTGAAACGGTCACGGCCCTTCTTCTTCCAGAGGCGTCGACTACATCCTCCGCGCGCCCGTCGCCATTGATGAAGGTGACGCATTCATCACCAAATTCCCTCATCAGAGCGGACATCAACAGCGATTGCGTGGCCTTGTATTCAGTGAAAAAGAGAACGTTTCCACCGCCAGACATTTCACGGACGATATCCAGAATGCGCGCAATTTTCGTTTCGTCTGTTACCCGCTCGGCAGCTTCCAGCAGTTCCCGCAGTCGTGGTTCCTCGTCATGCATCAATGCCAGTTCGGCCGAAAGTTCGGCGATTTGCTCCTCCATGGCCTGAACGGAATCTTCATCCTGGAGTTCGGCAAGGTCCTCATACCTGGTCACCAATCGCATTCGCTCGCGACGACGGCTTTCCAGATCATCCAATGTGTCCTGACGCCCAACGGTCTTGGCGAGTCTTCGGCGGAGTGCACGTCGGATTGCCGCGATGGAGCTGGAGGCCAGTTTTTGCATCGCTATGAGCACAAGCATCACAGCCCTGCTCTGGTAGCCGGTCAAGTTGGAGGCATAGGCGCGACCCGATACGATGAATTCGGTGAGCATGTCGTAGAACGCTGCCTCTTCCGGCGAGTAGGCGTAGGTATACGGGACGACATCAGGTGTTTGAAAAAGCCTGTTGCCTTTCAGGTCGGTCACGTTTTGCTTATTGTTGCGGATCATCACATCGGAAAGCCGAGTTAATTGCTCGGCGAGCGGGCGGCGTGGGTCAAACGAGTCGGGCTTCAGGAGCTTCAGCAGGGCGAGAAAGCCGAAGTCCTTCCCCCGATGGGGCGTGCCCGTGAAGAACACCATGGAGGCTACACGTTCCCGTTGCACAATCTGTTCGACGAACTTATAGCCCAGTGTCGCGCCCGTATGCTCGTCCGCATTCAAGTGATGTGCCTCATCGACAATGACCAGATCCCAGGGCGGACTTTCGAGGAAGCGGTCATGCCGTCCGTTGCGGTCGTCACGCATGGTCTGGAGTGAGGCGACGACTTGCGATTGTGTGCCCCAGAAATCCGATTTAGGCGTATCCATGGCGGGAGCGTAGACGGTCAACCGGATGTCGAACATCGTGCGTAACCGGTATTGCCATTGCTCCACAAGATGCGCCGGGCAGAGCGCCAGCAATCGCTTGACGCGTCCGCTGGAAATCAGGGGCCATAGAATTAAGCCCGCCTCAATGGTTTTACCAAGGCCTACATCATCCGCGACGAGCCAACGCATGGGCCAGGATTCATTTACCCGACGGCACACCCACAACTGATGGGGTAGCAACGCAATGCGCGACCGAGCGAACACCCCCCACGCGTCGTTGACTGAAACAATGGCCTCCGCTTGAATGCGGGACACCACAGCAACAGGGTCCGCCCACGCTCCTTGATCCACGGTCTGAAACAGACTGGAAAGCCGCTTTAAAGAACGGCGTTCGCACTCTTCAATACCATGGGCGAATCGAACGAGTGTTGTCTCACCCTTGTCGAACTCGACGGAGCCGGTGCCAAAAGTCGCGTGCTGCACCCTATCTTGGGGTGAGAGTCGATTGTAAGAATCCGTGTTCAATTCATGTAGTCCCTTGGTATTCTACGCCCGTCGGAGAGAGTTACAAAGTCACCAGGCTCATAGCTCGATTCTTCCCAAGGAAACACCTTGCGTTCCTCCTCGATTACACGGCCGAGAATCTCGAGCTGCTTTCCCTTTGAGTCGAGAAGCCTTATGAAAGGCAGATCAAAGCTGAGTTGAAAACTCGCTCTCTCTTCGTCCAGGAAGCGGACAATGAACTCATGGATCAAAGCTGAGACCTGGGGACCTTGTTGGCCATCGATCTTGCAGCCCAATTGCGAAAAGAGTCTCCTTATTCGACCGGATGGGACGTAGCAATGGCGATTTGCGAGGGGCTGAGATATCTTGCCCTCTCGAACCAGTTCGCGCATGACGAAGCAAGCGCCATATCCCAACGTGCGGGCAATACTCGGTGCGTCTACTCCACCCCCTTGGAATCGACGTGAACTACGCAGCGACGTTATGTCGTTGAGTTCAAAATCACTTTCAAATTGCTCCACCGCAAGAAAAGCCTCAATGTAATCGTCCAACCCCTTGGAAACTCGATAAAGATTTGGGAAGAGCTTCATCCAATGCGAGAATTCATCCAAGTCCAGCGGGTTGTCGATGAAATCGTCCAACACGTCGATCCACAATTCGGCTTCAATATCTCTGGCCGCGAAGACATCCAGCCAGCCTCGCTGAAGACAGTGGTCCAAGAACGACCGATGTTGTTCAGCCTTTGTTCTTCCCATGGTATGGGTCATACCCAGGACAAAAAGGGAATACCAACCCTTTCTATGGTCTAGATCGTCTTGGCGATAGGCAGAAACAGGAAGCACGCTTGTCCCGGCTGGATAAACCTTGCGGTTGTACTCTTGCGTTTCGAAATCCTTGACTACGAGCCACCAGTCGTAAATCCGATTGAGCACTTCATGCGGATCCAAAGGCGGTAGGGCGGGTACTAAAAACGAGAGTCCGGTACCCGAACCATAGAGAGATCCTATACCCAGCAGGCCTTCAAGCTCACGCCTCTGGTCTTCGTCGAGCCCTGCATAGTATTCAAGATTGTAAACATCCTCGATCCATGTACCGTGTTTTCTACCTCGAAGTTCCCGTCCCAACTTCTGCGCGAGCTCGCCTTCCAGGAGGTATTGAAGCACCGCGCTCCTGCTTCGGTCTTCCTGTGCGCCTAGCGCCCAATCGACTAGACTTATCACTGGTGCGCGTAACTCCTTTCGACAGGTACGAAAGAAATCCAGAGCGGCTCCAGTATATGAAAGGTCCAGAACTCGGCTGCCTGGCGCGAATGCCGCGCGAAGTTGCTCATCCGGGTTTGCTTCACCGTCCACATTGGAATCGTACCGGGCCGAGATGACGAGATCCCGGCTGGATTGGGGAGAGCCATCCGCTGCCACGAATTTGTACGTCGCGAGCAGTTCGAGCAGGGTCTCCTGCTCCTTCTTTGCGAGTGCTGTACCGTTCGCCATCTGCTCCATTCTCTTCGAATTGATCAGTTCTCCATACTGCTCCGCCTTCTCCGCTGTGATAACCCCGCCCCTGGCGGTATCCTGTTCGAGCAGATCTATCAGCGACCACGATCTCGCATTTCCCCTCGGGATGATGTCGAGGTTCTGCAATACATCGTGAACAGCGCTCGTAGTCACGTGTCCCGGTCGCATATGCGCTCGCGTCACTGTCCACTTGGAAACAATGAGAAACACCTCACGATGTTCCAATGCACCCTCTAGCACGACCTCTATCTGTGGCGAGCTGGTCAACGTTCGATAAGAGTTCCAGAGCCCAGTAGGGATCACGGGCTGCTTGCCGTAAAAAGCGCGTAGATTACCATCGTCCTCACCCCACAGTACCTCGTCGAGAAGTCTAACAGCGTTGTTCTCCTTCCGGCTTCGGCGGTCGGCAAATGGCTCGGCAAGAAGCTCCCAGACGCTGGTCCAGAAATCGTAGAAATCAAGATCCGGACGCATGCCCAGTTGGTTGGTGAATGTTCCCCAGTCCGCACTCGCCATTTCGTAGATGCATTCAATCCCGGACAGAAACCCGCGACCAATTTCGCGCGCCATTGACTGGTAACTACTTTCATCGCGACTAAGTTGGGCGCGGCCGACATCGAGTGGGAACGGGCCATTTATGGCAAATCCGAGCTTCGTGGTTTCTAAAGTAGGTGCGGTGACCCAGACTGTGGGGATATCCGGAGCCATTTTTGCGAAGCCATTGGACTCGATCTTGAACAAAAACGCACCCGGACCGGCGTTGACCTTCAAGACTGTATGGGGTGCTTCGCCGGGCAGAAGATCCAATCGAGCCGTCAGTAAAATGCCGGCGGTGTCCAGCATTTCAGGGTGCCAATCAGCGCGGTAGCTTTGATCGTGTTCGTTGTCCTCGATCCTTACGCTGGTAATCGCGCGGGCGAAAGCCACCAGGACTGGCGATAGCCGACGAAAGTCCGAAAGTACTTTGACAGGTGGCGTTGTTACCTCAGGAAGGTCGATGAGCGTACCATTCCGGGTGTCTGGTCTGAATTGTTGCAATTGGCCGTTCAGTTCGGGTTGTTCATCTGGAGGTAGAAGCCTTGGCCAGAATCCAGATACCACTTCAACGAAAAGCCTACCACTCTTGATTCGTGGCCGGTCTGTTAGGAGAAATACACTCTTGAAGCCGAGCCCGAACTTTCCGGTTACGTTAATCTCGCTGTGAGCGGCGCCCTTATCGGAATAGCTCAGGACTAGCATTTTCTCCAAGTCATTGTCGAAGCCTCGATATCGACCGTCAAATTCACCCTCCCGAAACTTGTTGACTGGCCGTCCCCAGTGCATGGCACGAAGTCTGTGCGAAGTCGAAGTGATTACAAACTCACCATTCACGGTTGCTCCCGCAGTGGAAGCACGCATCTCCGCCAACTCCACATAGGCGTCATCGGCATTCTGAAAAAGTTCAAACGGTATTGAACGAACGCTGTATTGATAGTCCTTTACCTTCGCGCGCAAAGCATCGAGAAGCGCCTGCTGTACATCAGAATTTTTCTCCAAGAGCGCGATTAGTTCCTGCCGGACGACGTATTTTGCCTCCGCATCGCTGTCGCGATATGAATTCGTCTTGTTTCTCGCATTGGTCTCTGCGGTCTGCTTTCGAACGCGGTCGTACTTCTCGATAACATCGTGCAGCTCATTGTTTCTCCGGTCAACGCCCATTTGCCGGATGATAGTGAAAAGCGAGTCGAGGAGCATGTCCTGCGCAATGGCGACATCAAGTTGTTCGCTTTCTGCGAGCTGTTCCCAAAAGCTGTCCAGATTTGGAACCTGCCGATAGTAAACGCGCGCAAAGAGCTGGTCCAAGGAATTGCGCAAGACCTCTCGAAGTCTTGAGTCGTGATCCAGGACCTCTGCATTGATACGGCGCAGGTCAAGAAAATTTGCGCGGTACTTCATACCGTCGAGCCACACCGAGCGAAATGTATCTCCTATGAAAGCGGAATCTACTTCTTTGCTCTGCTGAGCGAGGAATCTACTTCCCGCGATAGACTCAACATCGATTTCGCCATCGGAAACGACCCGAAAGATGAACCGTTGTTGGCGCATGGACTCCTCGATGGACTCGTCATATCCTTTCCCCTGTCTATTCATTGGTGGCCACTGCAGGGTCTCTCTCGTTTTCTCGATGCTGCGCTGTCCCAAATACTGCTCCGCAAGTTGTCGAACCTCTGGCTGATCGCCAAGGAAGCACAAGAAGCCACCCACCAACTCGGCGGGTAGCTCGTCAGACCAGTTACTGAAATAGTCGCGAAGTCTGCTTACGCTCAGGGCGACTTCCTGTTCAATTTCTTGTAATGAGAATTGGGATCCAAACCTGTTCGTTGTCTCATTTGGATTCAGATTGTCACGATGCTCGAGGGGGTGAATCGCATGCTCTAAAGCCAGAAGAGCTGCTTGTTCCTCATCCAAGATGTCTTCGCGACGAATACCCGGGGCATTAAGACAGAGGTCGGTTGTGGCCTTCCAACAGCCAACACGGTTCTTCAGCTTTATCTGAGGCAACACTTCGGATAGATAAGCGGAATCTCGAAGTGACTGGAGATATTTATTGTGCCAGACTAGGAATTTCCTCTTCTTTTCTCCAAGGGCGGACTCGCTCTCACTTGCAAGATAGTTCAATACCTTGACGAATTGATTCGGCGAAAGCGGTCCTCCAAGATGGGGTAGTAAACCGCGAACTATCTGAGCCGCGTTTACGGACGCTTTGGTTTTCAACCGCTGGATGATGTCGGCAACAGGAAGCACCTTGCTTCTGAGAAATACTTCCCCGAAGTCTTCAAGCGATTCTTCATCGGAGACCAAAACGCCCAGCCGGAAGTCTTGTTGTTCGGAAAGCACCTCACCAAGCATTTCCAGCCGGTTCTCTAGCGATGGCAACAGCCATTCCAATATCTGCTTCAGCCCCGGGTGTAACCATAGCTCCCCGAGTATGTCGCTGTATTTCGCGTACTCATGTTCCACGGGAAACGATAAAAGGTCAATATCGTTCTCAAGGCCCGATATCCAGAGAACTTGGGAAGGCGCCACAGCGACACCATCTTTGCGGGTTGGCATCCACTTCGCATGGCATAGCCTATCAAGCGAATCTTTCAAGTCCGTTTTCGTCGCGCTGTGGAGAATGGTGGCGATCAAGCTCCAATGCGATTCTGGATGATTTGCCATCAATGCGATCCGCAGCACGTGCTCCGCGGAGAGCAGAGGTATGATCAGCGCCTGCTTTGTTACCAGATCAGGGTTGGTGTGTCTCGCTACGATTCGAGTCTTCGCCCGAATGTACGAGCACGTTGGTACTTCGCTCTGCAGGAATGTGGTTGCGTCCACGACCGTGAGGCTACCTTCAAGCGTGCGATGAATGGGTAGCGCCTTCAGTAAGTCCAGGTCGCGGACTTCATCAAGGATGATGTCGCGCTCCCTGTCGGTGAGGCTCTCTAGATTCAGGCGAGCGAGGTCGGCTTGAAAATCCACAAGGAGGCGCTCGGTATTCGGTCTTGTCACCTGAATGATCGAAAGTCGATCACGGTGACGTTGATTCAACTGTTCTGTCAGGACCGACTCTATGTAACACCAGTCGCTTCTAGTGAGCTCCAACATCATTCGATAGAGTCGAGCCCATACATTCGTGCTTTCGTCAGGTCCTGAGGCCACCAGGTCAAGCTCGGAATCGTATGCTTCCAGATGTGCGTGCAGCAGGTATCGGCACACCCGGCGAGCCGTGTCGGAACGGTCCTCCTCCATGGCGGGCAATAGAGCGGACAGCAACGACTTGCGCCGCGTTGGCTCGTGCAATTGCGGTCTGCGTTTGTCTATGTGCTGGATGCAATGGGCTACATTGCAGGGATAGGTATCCTGCTTTCCAGTGGCATAGCGGTACGTATCGTGATCCACGATATATAGCTCGGTCTCAGACAGCGCGCTCTGTAATTGATGTGCCAAGTCACTCTGACTTCTGGTAAACAGAGCGCCTTCGCGTTCCGCAACGGCAATTTCCCGCAGCGTAAGTAGTGCATTATGGTTCATCAAAACGTTGCGGGCACTGAACACGCGTAAGTCTAGAATGGCATCATGAGTGAGAAGCTTATGACCCGCCGGATCTTTCAAAATTGTGGCCACAAACCGATGGCAAGATTCGGGATACTCGGGGTGAGATCTCAACTCTTCGGGAGGGCAGGCGAGAAGCCGTATCAAGTGAAGCATCGACTCTTCGTCAGGAGTCGCGATACGTTCCTTGTCAAGATAGTCTGAGGGGATGAGAATGGGCCGAAGTGAAGAGGAGGCCGCGTAGAAAATCAATTCTTGAAGTAACGGCACATTGTCGCTTATGGAAACAAACCACGACGTTGGCAGGCAATTGATGAGGCGAGAAAGGTGCTGTCTACATTTGCCAAGCTCCGAAAGTGGGATGTCTTGGAAGACGCGCTTCAGCAGCCGGCGTAGCTTATCTGTCGGCACATTGTTTTGCGTTAGCGCGGAGCTGATGAGATCTGTAAAGTACTCGGCGTAGGATGGCTTGGTGAATACCTCGCGTATCGAGATTTCCGCGACCAGACTATCTACCACCTCCCAACTGCATGCGGCCACAGTCTCTTGCGCCAAGTGGGGTTTTCTATCGAATGTAACGATTCGTTCGTCACAAACCGCGACCAGTCGCGGGAAAACGGTGAATGATCGCTTTGGGTCAGAGGCGGGAGGCGAGGGAATGGATAGAATCTGCGTCTTCGACGGAACACATTGCCAGCTTCCACCTCCGTTCGGACGAATACGATAGACCCACTGCACGTCCTTTGTAATTGCCTTCAAGTTACTTCTCACCGGCTCAGCTTTTTGAAGTGCTCTTGTGACACTTTCTACGGCGTCGTCGGACACATTGGAACGCTTTATCCAATGCTGGAACGCTGGAATGACAAGTTGAAAGACGCCTTCAGTCGCGAGGGTCGAATTCCAGCGCGAACGTAACTCCTGCTCTCGCTCTGGCGCTATTTGTTTCCCTTTCGAGAATCCCTCAATCCACCTCCGACCACTATCCAAGAAAAAATAGCCGTGAAGCACTACGCTCAAATCGAAGTCGAGGCATTTTTGCATGCTCACGGAGTCTGCGTCTTGGACTGGCAGGAACACCGCCCATTGAAGCCTGACGTTGCTCTCTTCCTGACCAGATTGCGGCAGCGATATGAACGTTACTGCGGCGTGCGGCTCTCCCTTCTCCTTGGTCTGCGTGTCTTCAAAAGTATTCGGGTCTATCCCGGAGTCGATGGGCCATTTGTCGTCGGCCTGCAACCTTTCAAGCTCAGGGCTGTCTATTGAGATTTCGATTCCTGCATACGGGGTAGAAGTGATCGGCTTGCGGTCAACTGACTCAAGAAATACTTGGCCGTGTACGGAGTTTCGTGTGTTGTTCTTGCTGATAGAGCCGATGGGACGCCGCTGGGTGGCATCTTCGCTGAGCTGGATACTGAAGACTTGTTGCCACGCCCCCGGATTATCTGCCGGTGCCCACTGTACAAGCTTGCGTATGCGATGCAGCAAGGGTAGGAGACCAGCCAACTGAAGTGTACAGTTACCCCATGGGGCCTGTCGTGATGGCGAGGCATTGTGGTCTATCTGTGGGAATTCCTGGACAATTGGGTGCGTTCCGCCAAGGTCCTGCTCACGTCGTAAAGGAATCCAGAGGCAAAAGAATTGGTTATTGCCGATTATTGGATAAAGCGCGCGATGAAACCCTTCGAAGACATCCGCTGAACAATTATTCCAGCCAGTATGCTTCCCAGATCCAGTCCATGGGTTGAGGATCTTCCCAGTTAGTTCTGACTCTGAGGCGTTCGATTCGGGGCCGAACAGATAGAAGAAGGCCTCGCACCAGTGAAATACGCTTTTCATTCCAAGGCCGAATTTCCCTACGGAGGTCTTATCGATAGCTTTCGATCCGTAATTGAATCGCTTGATGGCGTCCTCGTGTTCGGCTCGAAAGTCACCATTGTTCAAGAAAAAAATGGCTGGTACTTGCCCCAGAGGATGAGAGCTGCCCGCAATACCGGGGCTCCAACCGAAATGAAATTCCGAGGCGTTCTCCGCATCATCCGCATTCTGGATTAGTTCCTTTAGAATCGGGAATCCACTCTCATAACGTTCGTGGATATTTCCTCGAATCTCCTTAATTATCTGGGCGGGATGTTGCTCGTAACCGGTGCTGTTTTCTTGAATACTCATGGAGCTCCCCCTGATGGTGAGAAATGCTTCGGTTCCATGACTTTATACTATTCGCACACACCTCTATGCCAGTTTCCGAGTGCTTGTGAAGAACTTCGGACGTCCGAAGTTCCCAGCTACCCCCTCGACAAAGATCGTGCCGTGTGGGAGATTCCAGGGCCATTAGCAACCCTTCTGAGGTATCTCTATGAATCCAACGCCCGCGCAATTGGCCTATATCGCCACGATGCTTTTTCAACTTCACCTGGACCTCGCCGAGGGCCTGCGCCTGGCACGAACCCGGCAGTCGCTGGAAAGTCTCTGGATGCTCCAGCCGGTTGAAGCCTTTCGCCTGATGCACGCCCTGGAGCAGGAGAAACGCCACCGGGGCTTTCCTCAGCTTCACCTGAACTGACGAAGGCCACTCGCTCCCCAAAATGGTTCGGGCCTGCGGCCCGGCCGTGTCTATGGCGCGCGGACGGTGGACCGATCACCGCTCTTTCCGCGCGGGCACCCCACGCCACCCCAACATCGTCCGGGCCTGTGGCCCGGCAGTGTTTATGGCGCATGCGGACGGTGAAGAGATCACCGTCCGCTTTGCGCGGGGCACCCCGCGCCGCCCCGCCTTGGTGCGGGCCTTCGGCCCGGCCGTGTTGCCGCTCGCGTCTCGCGATTCCCGACCTGCAGTCAGGACATCGCTCGA
>JBHEKR010000432.1:0-3456 GCA_041859365.1 Candidatus Hydrogenedentales bacterium | reverse complement strand
GGAAGCCCGCGGCCAGTACGAAGCCCTGCGCAAAACCCACGAGGCCGAGGCCGCCCTGCGGAAGTAATGAGAACATGTTGCCGGGGTGCTGCGGATGGGTTCACCGCAGCACCCCGTTCTCTTGAGTTGGACAAGCGCTGGAAACGAGGTCTTTGACAATGATTTTCGACCTGCTGGGGTATCGCGTATTCAGTCAGCCAGTGCCCTGCGTGCGGATTCTTTCCACGAAGTATTGGGCCTTCTCCGCGTTCAGACATTCGAGGCGGGGGAGGTGAGTGCGGGCTTCATCCAGCGCGCCCGCTTCAAGGAAGGCATGGATGGCGTTCTCATACGTGTAGATTTCAAACATATCCGCGAGCCGGAGATTGGGCTGGTTGGGTCTGTCATCCAGCGCTTTCAATTCCGGGAGCATGTCGTCCAGCCCTTTGATGGAATCCCGCGCGTGTTCGACGGCGGCCTCCAGTACCGGCAGGGCCTCGTCGTGTCGGCCCAGGGCCCGGTAGGCTCGGGCAAGCCACACGTGAGGTTCGAGCAACTGCGGCAGCATTAAGGTCACCTGCGACAACACACGGATGGCGCTTTCATAGCGTCCGTATCTACACAGATTTTCTCCGAGACTGCTGCCGTTCACCGCATCGAAATCGAATCGCGCCTGCTCCTCCAGGATGTCCGGAATTTCTGCTACCCTGCCCGCCTTTTCCAGCGCGTCCATAAGCGGTCCCAGCGCGCTGGAATTGTCGGGGGACAGGCGCAGTGCTTCCAGGAAAGCGTCGACGGCCTCGGCGTGTTGCCCGACTCTGAGGTAGAGGTGGCCCAGCGCGACCCGGGGCGCGTAGTCGTCGGGAGCGAGGGCAGCGGCCCGCTCCGCGAGAGCCTTCGCTTCGTCGTGGTGTTCTGTTCGTTCGAGCTGGTGGTAAAGCGATCGCATGAAGGGGACATGATCGGGAAAGCGATCCAGTCCCTCGCGGGCGAGCCGATTGGCCTCGTCACCGTGGCCCAATTGTTCGTGGCACGCGATCAAGTTCTCCAGGGCACTCGGGGATTCAGGGTCAAGCGCAACCGCACGCTCCAGCGGGGCCAAGGCTTCGTCCATTCGCCCGAGTGACTTCAGACAAATGCCCAGGCCATGGGCCGCGTAGGCGGAATCCCCGTCGAGTTCCAGCGCCTTTCGGCAGGCCTCCGCGCCCAGATCGAATTGGCCGAGGTAGTGATAGTGCCAGTAGAGAGTTTGGTAGAGGCCGGGTGTCGATAGTCCCCAGGCAACCGCTTGCTTGATCGCATATACCGCCTTTTCGTGCAACCTTTGTCGACCACCGGGCACGGGGAGCCCGCAGCAGCCTGTGCGGCAGGCCGCCTCTTGTTCGTTCTCCGCCTTAATCAGGTCGCAAATCTCGTGATAGTAGATTCGAGCGAGTTGCTTCCAGGCACGCGCCACCAATTTGTCCATCTTCTCGCGCCTTCTGTGTGGGAAGTCTTGAAAGGGATGACGCTCCATGGCGTACCCTTTTGGGGATAATAGCAAGTGAAGCCTTCCGTAGGACACCCAACTCGAGCAATATACATACTCTATACCAAGCTTCGGGTGCCGAAAATTTGCCGATCAGCGTCCTCGAATCGAAAAACACAATTGGGCTATTGCATTATTGCCCGAGGCGTGCTAATGTCGAGTTGGCGGCATTGAACCAATGACCATTTCAAGGATGACGGTAGCAACTCCAGGCGTGAAATTTCCGCAGGCAGTACGAAGTGCGTGATCGTGCTCGCGCGTCTTCGTGACATGGGCTGAACAGCCCCGTACCAGAGTCTTTCTCCAGCAACTTCCGCCACCTCTTTCGGGAATGGTGTCGGCGAGGCGATCCCATGAAGACCGTATCCGCCCTTTTCTCTCTTTTCCTCCTTTTTGCGTCCGCCGCGCTGATTCAAGGCTGTCCGCCTCAAAAAGTCACGGTGCCCGATGTGCGCAATTTGACGGAGGCCGCTGCAGAAACGGCGCTGGAAGCGGTTGGTCTGTCGCTGGGCACGGTGAACGAGGCCCATCATCCGACCGTGGCGGTGGATCTGGTCATATCCCAGAGCCCGAGCGCGGGCGCAGAGGTTTCCCCCGATTCTTCCGTCAATATCACCGTGTCCCTCGGGCCCGATCCGGGTGGTGAAGGCGAAGGCGAAGGCGAGGGCGAGGGCGAGGGCGAGGGCGAAGGCGAGGGCGAGGGCGAGGGCGAGGGCGAGGGCGAGGGCGAGGGCGAGGGCGAGGGCGAGGTGCCTGCACCTCCGGTGGTGTCGGCGTCTGCGACGGAGACGGCGTCCAGCACGGTGGTCATTACGGGCGAGACCGAGCCCGGCGCTTCCATCCGCGTTAACGGCGGGGCTTCCGTGGGAACCGCCGAGGCCGACGCGGGCGGTCTCTTCGAGGTGACGGTGAACCTTCGGGCGAACCGCAAGAATCAGCTTTTTGTTACGGCGCGCAATGGCGAAGGCGAAGAAAGCGCACCGAGTATCCTGATGGTGCTGCAGGACGGCCAGGCGCCGGGTCTCCACATCGATTTTCCCGAAGATGGCGCGGTGCTGACCAACGAAGCCATTACCGTGGCCGGGCGCGTGTCCGACACGCTCAGTGGCTTCCTGGGGCTGGACGTCGCGGTCAATGGCACCGAAGCGGCGGTGGCCATCGGCATCGGCACCAACGGCACCTATGAACGCCCCGCCGTGCCCCTGGCCCTCGGCGAAAACACGCTCACCGCCGTGGCCACGGACGCTCTGGGCAACACGATTGAGAAAACGATAACGGTGACCCGCGCGGAGCCCACGGGGCCGCGCATGGCCGTGCTGTCGGGCGATGGACAGAGCGCCGTGGTGTACAACAGCCTTTCTGAGCCCCTGCGCATTCGCATGACCCATCCCGATGGGGAGCCCTTTGCCGGTAAATTGGTCACCTTCAGCGTGGTGCGCAGCAACGGCCTGCTCGGCGCAGTCGAGAATGACCTGGACGCACGCGTGCGTCAGGTGCAGTTGGAGACCGACGCGAATGGCGAGGCCGGCGCCTTTTTCTGGATGGGGAGTGATGCGGGTTGCGGCAACAACCGCGTCGAAGTGACCAGCACGGATATCAGCGGCACGACTTTCTTCTGCGCCACGGCATTGCCGGGCCTGCCGAAGCAGATCAACCTCGGCAGCGGCACGGGCCAGCGCGGGGAGGCGGGCGCGAAGGTGCCCGATCCGCTCCGCGCCTGGGTGAATGACAACTGCAATGGCATCAGCGGCGTACCGGTGACGTTCACCGTTACCCAGGGCGGTGGCCTGGTCAACGGCCTCGAAAGCGTGACCGTGGAAACGGGTGAGACCGGCCATGCGCAGGTGGAATTCCAACTCGGCCCGAAGGGCGGCAACAATCTCGTCACCGCGACCTACGAGGCCAATCCCGGCCTGCCGGTGACCTTCGACGCTTTTGGCTTGGAGCGC
>JBHEKR010000431.1:0-2511 GCA_041859365.1 Candidatus Hydrogenedentales bacterium | reverse complement strand
ATACTCATTGTTGGCCCGATGCCGCCGCCACCTTCAGGCACCACGACGCTCTTGGAGTATCTCGTGGATATCCTCGGCGCGGACCCGACGGTCCAGTTGCACGTCGTCAACACGCTTGGCGTGCGGGGCAAGGGGCTCCTTGGGGTTGCGCGTTTTTTTGGAATGCTCCGTAACATCCACGCGCTTGCACGGCGCAGCGATATCGTCACGCTCCATTGCAGCACCACGGGGCTGCATGTGATGGGGCCAGCGATGTACGTGATCGCCCGGATAACGCGCAAACCGCTGATTGTCCGTAAATTTGCCGGGGATGATGTTCAGACGACTTTGCGGGGTGTTGGCCGCTGGCTGGCCGAGTATGTGCTACGGCGGGCGGACCTGTACCTGGCGGAATCGCGGCTGCTGGTGGATGCGGCGCGGGCGCGCGGTATAACCCACGTGGAATGGTATCCAAACAGCCGCCCGATTCCTGCGGCAACGGCGGAGCCCGATCCCGAGAGAGGCGTTTGCAGCCGCTATGTGTATATCGGCCGGATCAATGAGAGCAAGGGCATGCTGGTACTGGCGGAGGCGTCTACCCGTCTGCCCGAGGGCATCAGCATCGACGTGTACGGGCCCTGGGCCGACGACTTTCCACAAGGCGTATTCGACGGGTATCCGAACATCAAGTACCGCGGCGCCCTGCAGCCAGAAGAGATTATCCCCGCTTTCCGTCGGTATGATGCAAGTTTGCTGCCCACTCACTACCGGGGCGAAGGCTATCCCGGCGCCATCCTGGAATCATTTCTGGCGGGGCTGCCCGTTATTGTGACGCGCTGGCGGGCGATTCCGGAGATCGTTGATGAGAACGTGGGACTGTTTGTGGAGCCGAAGGACGCTGTCGGGCTGGCGAACGCCATGATTCGCCTGCACGACGACCCCGCGCTCTTTCGGCGCTTGCGCTCCAACACGCGGGCGCAGGCGGAGTATTTTGCGACGGATCGCTGGGCGGATTATTTTCTTGAGCGGTGCCGGGCGCTTTCTGTTGAACAGCGGGGCCTGCGCTAGAAGCGGGATCCAACACGCACACCAGGCCCGCACGGGTTTCGAACTCGGAAAAGTGGACACCATGAAGATCGTATATTTACACCAGTACTTTAATACACCGGAGATGAGCGGCGGCACGCGTTCCTACGAAATGGCGCGGCGGCTTGTTGCCCGCGGCCACGAGGTTCATTTGATCACGTCGCGCCGGGAGGGAGCCGCTCCCGACGGAGGCTGGGAGGTGACGAATGAAGCAGGGATTACGGTGCATTGGCTCTATGTTCCATATTCTAATGCGACACCCTATGCGGAGAGGATTGTGGCATTTTTCCGGTTCGCGGCGGCCTCGGCCCGGCGCGCCGCTTCGGTGGGTGGCGATGTCATATTTGCAAGCAGCACGCCGTTGACCATAGCGCTTCCGGGAGCTTATGCGGCCTGGCGCGGCAAGATCCCCATGGTGTTCGAAGTGCGCGATCTATGGCCGGAACTGCCGATCGCTGCCGGCGCGATCAAGAGTCGGACCGCCATCTACCTGGCGCGCTGCCTCGAACGATTCGCCTACCGCAACTCGGCGGCAATCGTCGCGCTATCACCCGGCATGAAGGACGGCGTGATACGCGCCGGATACCCCGCCGAAAAGGTGGAAGTTATTCCCAACAGCGCGGATTTAGAGCTGTTTCGCGTGCCTCCCTCGGAAGGCGAGGCTTTTCGTAAACTGCATAATTGGCTGGGAGATCGTCCGCTGGTGGTCTATGTCGGCACCATGGGTCGTGTGAACGGCGTGGATTATCTGGCCAGGATAGCGGCGGCGGCGAAACCATTGAACCCGGAGGTGCGATTCCTGGTGGTGGGCGATGGCGTGGAGAGCGAGCATGTTGCGTCGGTTGCCCGCGATCTTGGCGTGCTCGGCGATAATTTTCACATGCTTCCGCCGCTCCACAAACGTGAGATTCCCGCCGTCCTCTCCGCTGCAAACCTGGCGACCTCCCTCGTGGTACCCCTGCCGGAGATGCGTTGGAACTCCGCAAACAAATATTTCGATGCGTTGGCGTCGGGTACGCCGATCAGCATCAATCATCCCGGCTGGCTGGCAGATTTGATCCGCGAACATGGAGTGGGTCTGATTGTGGACGAGGACGACGCGGCGTCCGCGGCGCAGGGTATCGTGACGGCGTTGGGTGACCAGAAGTGGCTTGAGAAAGCGAGCCTCGCGGCGGGAAAGCTGGCGGAGGAAGAGTTTTCTCGTGACCGGCTGGCCGAGGCACTGGAGCGGGTGCTCCGCGGCGCAGTTGCCGGCGACGGTCCTGAAGGCTCCGGGCGATGATCGAGCAAGGGAAACGCGCCGACGCCGGGGAGGTGGCCCGCCTGCATTTTGAGCATATAAGCAAGGGCTTTCTGAGCAGCCTTGGCCCTGGGTTTCTGACCGTCCTGTACGAATACATCGCGGAGTATGAATTGCTCTTTGTTGCCCGGGAACAAGGGAAAGTG
>JBHEKR010000304.1:0-7042 GCA_041859365.1 Candidatus Hydrogenedentales bacterium | reverse complement strand
AAGTTCTGTAGCCGAATTCCCCGCCCGGACTTCTCCGCCTGTCTCTACCATGCAAGGACGTCAGCCATCAGCCTTCCGGCCTCTGCCGCGTCGCCTCTTCCTTCGCCTCCGCCTCCGCGAACAGCGCCTCAAAATCAGCCTCCTCGTAGAGCGGACGAATCTCGATCTCGCTCGGCCCCGGCATCGGGTTCGGACAGCGCTTCACCCATGCCACCGCCTCGTCCATATCCTTCACCTCCCACTGCCAGAACCCGGCCACCAGCTCCTTCGTTTCAATGAACGGGCCGTCAATGACCGTGCGACTTGTGCCATCAAAGGCCACCCGCTTGGCCTGCGAGGTGGGCTTCAGCCCCGCGCCCTCCCCCCGCATGATGCCCGCGGCGATAAGCGCCTGGTTGAACTTGTCCATCGCTTCAAACATCTCCATCTCCGGCAACACACCCGCCTCGCTGTCCGCCGTCGCTTTCACAAACACCATCACACGCATTCTTCGTTCTCCCTGCTGTTTGAAGGGCCCAATCGCCCTTCCTGACAATACAACGAATGGGCGTCGGGAGATAGGACACGGAATACAAATCCTGGTTCAGTTCGCAAGTGGAGCATCCCGATGCGGGTCTATTCTTACAACAGGACCGGACTTGACTCCACCCGACAGTGCCATCACAATGTTGGCTATAAACAGGTCCATACGGAAGGGGACGTGTCGGACACATGGATGGTTACAAAGGATCTGAGACGATGCGTTTTTTTCTGGTGTTGTTGTTCGCAGTGATTCCGGTGGCCACTACGGTGGCGCAGGCCACGGCTGAGCTTTCGTTTACGGTGATCCCGCCGGGTCCAGTTGCGCGGGGCGCGCAACTGGAGCTTCGCCTCGCGGTGCGGAATCCCACCGAAACCGAGTCGTCCGCACACGTCGCTTTCTTCCTGGATACCGAAGCGGCCGATACCATGGTCGGAGAGCAGACGATTTCCATACCGTCGCGCGAGAAGGGGCTGGCGCGCGTATGGTACACCGCCAATGCGCCTGCCGGATTGCACCAGATACGCTATACGCTGAATACGCCCGCCGGGACACAAACAGGGACTTGGCCCATCGAGTTCGTTGATTCGTCAACGCCTTCATTGCCCTGTCTGCAGGGGATGTGGATTGAACCCCTGGCCGTCCTTGGCGGTGCGACGGACTCAAGACCGGAGACCTTGCGGAAAGTGGTCAAGGATAGCGTGACCGCGATGGACCGACTCGGGGTGCGCGTGCTGATAATCGCCTACGTGGAGTACCTCGGATATTTCTTCTATCCATCCGGCATCGAGTTCTTCGACGGAGATGTCCAGCGGACGTCGAAAGGCCCCGACTGTTCCTTCGACATGGTGGGAGCATTTCTCGCTGAAGCCCACGAGCACGGCATGCATGTTTTTCTCGGCCTCGGCAGAAGTGGCGACACGCACCTTCTGTGGGAATTCGACAAGCCAGACTGGGACACACGCAACGCCAGAGCATTGAGCATATCGAAAAGCGTGGCGAACGAGCTCTGGCAAAAGTATGGATCACACCCGTCGCTCTATGGCTGGTACTTGACGCACGAGATGAACGATCTCGCCCGCGCCAGTGCCTATTACGACCCGCTGGCCCACTTCTGCAAGGGCCTGGTGCCGGAAAAGCCCGTTCTTGTCGCGCCGGCAGGCACCCCCCTTATCACGCCTGAACTGCTGGCGAACAGCGCCGTCGATATCTTTGCCTATCAGGACGCCGTCGGCGCAGGCTACGTGCCCTACCAGTACACCTATAAGCCGCAGAGCCGCATTGCCATGCTCGAGGATAGCTACAAGCAATACAGCGCATGGCATGCGAAGGCCGGCAAGCACTGCTGGTCAGACCTCGAACTCTGGGAAATGGACGGCAGCCAGGGATATGGCGGCAGCTACCCGGCATCCTTCAGCCGCGTGAAACAGCAAATCGATATAGCGAGTCGCTACACGGGAATGCTCACCGGCTACGCCTACCACGGCTACCTGCAACCCCCTGACGTCTTGTCGGAAAAGCCCCTGCCACGGGCGCAAAAACTCTATCTGGATTACGCCGACTACCTCCAGGGCCTGTCCCTTCCCGACGCTTCTCGACAGGAAGCGCCTGGCCCGGCAGGCGGAGCTAAGGCATCGCCTAAGGAGGGACCGCCGCCAACGCCTGCCCCCTGCCCCGGGCCAACCTTCGCGCAGAAAGGACAGTGCGGCTTTCGGTTCGCCGCAGCGAACAACGCCCGGGGTTCGGAGATGCCCCCGAAAATCACGAAATGAACTCCTTTCGCCCCGAAGGGGCAGTGCAGTTTCCAGCCCCAGGTCATTGACGCGCCGTGGCGGGCAGCGCCTGGGGTTCAGATACCCCCCAAAAAAAATCGCCATGAAAGGGCAGCGCTTTCGCTCGCGCTCGTGTGCTCGCTCTGGTCGCGCGCAGAGAAATCATTGTGGCGCAAATGGCCTTCTTTCGATAGAATGTGAAAATTGGCAAATGAAACATGCCCGAGCAGGCGGCAGAAAAGGGAGAGCCCATGTCACAGTCCTTGGCGAAAATCCTCGTTCACCTCATCTACAGCACCAAACACCGCGACCCCATACTCTCACCGGAAGTGCGGCCAAAACTGTGGGAATATCAGGCCGGGATTTTCCGGGATCTGGAAAGTCCCGCCATCGAAATCGGCGGCACGGCGGACCATGTTCACGCGCTCTTTGAGCTGTCCAAAAAGCGCGACCTCTGTGACGTGATTGAAAAAGTGAAGAAAGGTTCCTCCCGGTGGATAAAGACCCAGGGAGCCGAGTTTCGAGACTTCCACTGGCAGGGCGGCTACGGCGCCTTTTCCGTGAGCCCGATTCACGGGCAGATTGTCCGGGCATATATTTTGGATCAGGAAAACCATCATCGCGAGGTAACGTTTCAGGACGAATTCAGAAAGTTCCTCAAGGATTACGACGTACCCTACGATGAAAAATACGTGTGGGATTGACACGTGTCGGGGGCATCAAGTCGTCGCGTGTCATGTAATTCCCCCGTGCGATGAACTGCGCTGCCCTTTCAGGGCGATTTACCATTTGATTTTACCTTCCCAGGGCGTTGCCCTGGGCTGAAAGCTGCACTGGCCCTTCGGGCCGAAGAGGTTAGGCACCTATCGCAAGTCCCCCATCCTACGCCCCGTAGGGGCAATGCAGCTCCCAGCCCCAGGCATCGCCTGGGGTACAGATCCACCCCCAAAAATCGAAAGGGCAGCGCAGTTCGGGACGACCATCATCCCATCGACCGGATCGCCACCCCAGGGGCCACAATACCTACTGGCGGAGACGCCAACGCAACTCGATCCCCGCGCGTGCAGTCACGACACCCCGCCTGCCCGCCATCTTTCGGCCCGAAGGGCCAGCGCAGCTTCCAGTCCCAGGTCATTGACGCGCCGTGGCGGGCACCGCCTGGGGATCGCGGACGCCTCCAAAAATCGCCCAGAAAGGGCAGCGCAGTTCGGGTGACCATCACCCATCGCCCGAATCGCGCTGCCCCAATGGGCCCCAACGCATCCCGACATCCCGCCTGCACGCCAACGGATACACGCGCGACCCAATGCCCCGCGACCGCGCGCCATCCTTCGCCCCGAAGGGGCAACGCAGCTTCCAGCCCCAGGTCATTGACGCGCCGTGGCGGGCACCGCCTGGGGTCCAGAGCCACCCCAAAAAATCGCCGTGAAAGGGTCGAAGATGCGCCGAAGGCGGACAGCGCAGTTCGGGACGACCATCGTCCCATCGACCGGATCACCACCCCAGAGGCCACAATACCTACTGGCGGAGACGCCAACGCAACTTGATCCCCGCGCGTGCAGTCACGACACCCCGCCTGCGCGCCATCTTTCGGCCCGAAGGGCCAGCGCAGCTTCCAGCCCCAGGCAACGCCTGGGGTTCGCGGCCAACCCAAAAAATCGCCCTGAAAGGGCAGCGCAGTTTCGGGCGCCCATCACCCATCGCCCGAATCGCCATCCCGCGCGCCGCAACGCATTCAGGTGGCCATCCAACACAATGCGATCCGCGCGTGCGGCCACGACATCCCACCTGCGCGCGAACGTACGTGTCCGCCACCCGATGCACCGCACCCACAAGTCATTCGTCTTCCCAAAGGTCAAACGTAATACCCCACCCTTCGGACCGAAGAGCGGACGAGGTACTTGCTGATTGCGATGTCTACCCGACATTTGCTACGGGTTGCTAGGGTTTGGCCTTTTCATACGCTGCAATAGCTTCCTCAACTTTCAAAATAGCACTCTCGTAGTCGCCGGTAACATAGGTGCTACGACTCGCCCGCTTTGCCAGGAATTTCAAAGTTTGTGCTTGTACATAGTCGTCGTTTGTGAAGCGATTTACTCCCTTGAACCTTTCGTCAGCCGCATTTTCGGCATAAGTCAGTCGCGTCTGAGCTTGTTCCAATTCCAGTCTGTCACGCTCAGAGCCTAAGGGGGGAGGGGAATTCAGTGGCACATCTCGAGGTGTTGGCCTTGCGGCTCGAGAGTAGGTTACGTCGATCAGGTGGAATCGACAAGAATCTTGTAGTGCAGTGACGCTACCAATCTTTCCTTGAAATGTCAGTCGCTTTCCCGCTGGAAGGATCACAGCGTCGAAATCTGTCACACGGAAGGACACTTCTGCTGTGGCGTGCTTTCCAAGATCGTTGTCTAATTGCAAATCGAGAACAAGATATTTGGATTTTCCTATAGCTTCCACATCTCGAACTACTCCATCCCAATCGACACTTTTGTTTTCAAGTTTGGCAGTTACTTCATCTAAGTTTCCCAGCGAGGAAGCTTGAGTGACTAACCGCGTTGCTTCGTCTGAACCCAACACCTGCTCAAGAGTTGAGTCCAAGGAACGAGTGGTCAAAGCCGGCTCGACTATGTCGTGGTATGCCGATGTCGTCTGAGGTGGAGAATCGCCAATATTCATCTGTTGTCGGAATGCTGCCGTCAGTACGGAGCCAACGCAAAGAGCTCCTATGCCTAAGACAAAAGCGAGTCCATTCGATACTCTCGTCTTTAGCAGAGTCGCCAATCTTGGTAGAATATACGGAACTCTCATCATAGCTCCGCAGTGATTGCAGGTACCAGACCTACCACCGAATTTCGCGGAAACGGTTAACACTTTTTTACAGTTCTTGCAGATGAAACTAATTGTGTTCGACAACTTACGTGCTTCGTTTTGGGCAAGTCTAATGTCCTTGCTGCTCTTGCCACCGGCCCTGCAAATTAAATCCGCAGCGTTTTTGTTTTTTCGGCGAACCGCATAGTCGAGAGGTGTTTTCCCAAAAATGTCCGTCGCATTGACTGCCGCGCCATTGTCTAGCAGCAGTTTTACCAGTCCTTCGTTCTGGTGCACCACAGCGCAATGAAGTGGAGTGACCCGACGAAATTGAGAACGGTAGTTAACATCCGCGCCTGCCAATATGAATTTTTCTAGATACTTCATCCCCTCTAATGTTGATGCTTTGTTAGTATCGCTTATGTAGTAAAGAAGCCTCGAAGGATCCTTGATGTCGGCATCTAAACGTTCCCGCTCTATTTTCTGCCGTTGCATTTTCTCTTTAAGTAGTCTTTCAGCTTCTAGTTCTTGTTTTTGCTTTTCTGCTTCCTTTTCGTGTCTCGCAATCGACGCTGTGACGGCGTCCTCGCCAAAATCATGCCCGCAATACCTACATACAACCGCCTTGAATTTGATTTGCTCATGACAGCGTGGACATGTCTTGCTTTTGGGCAACACCGACAATAGGTCATCCGCCTGTGACTCGTGTGGTTCGCCTTCCAATGCTGGAGAAAGTCCCAACGCTAAAATACCTACTGGTCCACAAAAGAGACCTATTAAAAACCACCCCGCCGAATCTCGTCCTTTGGTGGAGGCTAGCCAACTGCTTAATGCTCCACAGATTCCGCCCATTATCAATGCAGAAAATATTAGGGTCGTCCAATAGGTCTCTACCATCGCTCCCCGCTCTCCCATGTTACCAATGACATACCATTTGTCATGGAAATCACCGAAATCTTCCATTTGCTCTTTGAGAACGCCGATTACGCCTCCCGTCCACGTTCCATAGGCCGGAGTACCATCAAGGTTCCGCAGGTTCTCCGGGAACGTTCTTATAGTGTAAGCCGGATTCTGTTCGCCGTATTCGGAACCGAGCTTTTTGAAATATGTTCCCGACAATGTGAACTTCGGCTCACCCCGAAAGGCCAATATCACCGTTTGAAATTCTTCATCCTTCATTCGCTCCGCGAATTGAATCAGCACCCGAAAAACATCAAGTCGCGACTTATCACCGCCGCCAACTTCCTGGAGATCAAAAACTAGCGTAGTCGGATCGTAGTAATTTCTGTACCATGCTGATGCGTGGATGCCTTCATTTCGGGCATCATCTTTCAAGACTGCTTCGAGAGGCACAGCTAAAGTAATATAATTCATGCCCGCGATACAGCCGACTAAGATCAGGAATACGTAGATTGCAGACAAGCCAATCAGGACGATTGGAAATGCTCTCATTTTGTCCTCCCGAAAAAGACAGAGCCATGTATCTTCACATCACGTCAAAGCTTGGCTGATATGCGAAAAACATTGCATTCCGTTATAATGCACCTGTCCCCACGTAACCTGCAACCCTTCGCATGTCCTACTGTCGGAGGCGGGTCTCGCGCACTGTTCGGAGGAAGAAACTGCAAAATGAAATCTGAGATAACAATCGCAACAGAACAGGATTTGGCTCACATTAAGAAATGGCTTCGAGAGGAGCGGGATTCGGGAGCAGAAGGGTTTAACTGTAACTGGTCGATCATTGAGGAGGGCTACAGAGAGGGCCAGGTCGTGGTTATGCGCGACCCGCAGAGCGGCATGGCAGTTGCTGCGTATTCCGACGATTGCGGCCACCCATTCCGAAGGAAAGCGGCCAGTGATTCCGAGCGAAGGCGGCCACTTGTTCCGAAGGAAAGCGGCCAGATTTCGGAGCGCAGCGACGCGGGTGGTTCAATTGTCTATGAGT
>JBHEKR010000246.1:0-2772 GCA_041859365.1 Candidatus Hydrogenedentales bacterium | reverse complement strand
ACCAACGTGCTGGCCATCCATGGCCTCAACAACGCCGTCGCCGACACCTCGTTCCTCCTGCTGCCGGAGTTGAAAGGCGGCACCTTCCTCGGCACGGGGCAGGCTTACTATTTCAGCACCGCCACGCCGGGCACCATCAATTCCACGCCCACCAGCCTGGGCTACCTCGAAGACACCGTCTTCAGCGTCAAACGCGGCGTCTACACCGCTCCGTTCACGCTTCACGTCACCTGCGCCACTCCCGGATCCACCATCCGTTACACTCTCGACGGCAGCGAGCCCTCGGTGACGAATGGCACCGCCGTCAATGCCCCGAACGGCAGTTCCCCGGCCGATGCCGCCATCCTCGTCAACAAAACCACCGTCGTCCGCGCCGCCGCTTTTAAGACCGGTTACACCTCGACCAACATCGACACCAATACCTACCTCTTTTTCAACGACGTGATCGCCCAGCCCGCCTCGCCGGCCGGTTGGCCCGCGCCCGGCACCGCCATCAACGGCCAGGTGCTCGATTACGCCATGGACTCGACCATCGTGAACAACGCCAATGCGCAGATCGGCGGTCAGACCCAGACTGTGGCGGCGCTTCAGTCGCTCCCCTGCGTCTGCGTCAGCCTGCCCGTGGCCTCGCTGACCGACGCCACCAACGGCATTTACGTCAATCCCGGCCAGGATGGCTTCGCCTGGGAAAGGGCCGCCACCATCGAGATGGTCAACGATCCGAACACCGCGGACGGCGGCTTCCATGCGCGCTGCGGTCTCCGCATCCGGGGCGGTTATTCCCGCTCCACCGGCAATCCCAAACACGGCTTCCGCATCTTTTTCCGCGCCGACTACGGCGACGCCAAGCTCGACTATCCGGTCTTCGCCGGTGACGACTTTGCCGCCACCTCCTTCGACAAATTCGACCTCAACTGCTCCCAGAACTACTCCTGGTCCTTCGAAAACAACACGGCCAACCTCTTTGTCCGCGATCAGCTCTGCAACGACATGCAGCTTGCCATGGGGCAGCCAAGTCAGCACAACCGTTACATTCACCTCTTCCTCAACGGCCTGTATTGGGGCGTTTACGGCATTCAGGAGCGGCCCGAAGCCTCCTTCGCCGCCAGCTATCGCGGCGGTGACAAGGAAGATTACGACGTGGTGAAATCCGAAGCGGGTCCCTACACCATCAATCCCACCGACGGCGATCTGAACGCCTGGCAGGATCTCTGGAACAAGTCGCGCGCCTGTTATTTCATCAACAAGGACCTCGATCCCGTCACCCACGCCGCCCACACCTACACCCAGACGGAGAAAAACGCCTCTTACTTCAAAATGCTCGGTCTGGCGGCCGACGGCGTCACGCCCACCGCCGATCCTGTGCTGCTCGACGACGTGAATCTGATCGATCACATGATGATCATCTTTTTCAGCGGCAATACCGACGCGCCGCTCTCCGCGTTTTTGAGTAACAACAACCCGAACAATTTCAACGCCATGCGTGATCGGCGCGGCGGGGAGGGTTTCTTCTACGTCCTCCACGACAGCGAGCATTCGTTCGAGGCGCCGAGCGCCGCGGCGGACCGCACCGGCCCGTTCAACGATCCCGTCAATGGCACATGGAACCAGTTTGCCACGTCCAACGCCCAGTTCACGCACCAGGACGTCACGCCCAACGCCGAATACCGTATCCGCTTTGCCGACGAGGTGTATCGCCACATGATCGACCCGCGTGGCGCGCTCACGGTGGCGGCAAATCAGGCCCGTCTGAACAAACGCGGCGCCCAGCTCGAGCCGGCCATGATCGCCGAATCCGCCCGCTGGGGCGACGCCAAGGGCACGGCGCGCACGGCCAACGACTGGCGCTCGCGCTTCAGCGCCCTGCTCAACAGTTACCTCCCGGCGCGCAACGCCACGCTGCTGGCCCAACTGAAGGGCGACCTCCTTTACCCGACCATCGATCCTCCGCTCATGAGCCCCAGCGGCGGCCAGATTTCCTCCTCCACCCAGGTCGCCATGTCCGGTGCTTCCACCACCATTTATTTCACCGTCAACGGCCCTGACCCACGTGCGATCGGTGGCGGAGTCGATGGCGCCGCCCAGACCTATGTCGGCGGAAACCTCGTCTCCGTGCCCCTCGTGCAGACCGGCACGGACTGGAAATTCCGCGACGACGGCGTCGATCTCGGCACGTCGTGGAAAGAGTCGGGCTACTCGGACGCGGCGTGGGCCAAGCACGGCCCCAGCCGTCTGGGCTTCGGCGAAGCCATTTCCGGCATCACCGATGCGACGGCTGTGAGTTTTGTCGATACCGATCCCGGCACTTCGGGCACCCAAAAGAACATCACCACGTATTTCCGCACGTCCTTCAACGTCGTCAATCCCGCGACCTTCGTCAGCGTCACGCTGGAAGTGGCCCGCGATGACGGATGTGTCGTCTACCTTAACGGCAAGGAACTCGGACGGAGCAACATGCCCCCCACCGGCACCATCGCCTCCACCACGCTGGCCTCCAGCAATGTGAACACGGCCACCCTGGCCACCACATGGTATTCCATCCCCGTGGCGATCGCGGACTTCGTCGCCGGCACCAACGTCCTTGCCGTGGAGGTCCACCAGAACGCGAACAATTCGCCGGATCTGGGCTTCGATTGCCGCCTCATCACCCAGCAGATCGCTCCCGGCACGCCCATCTCGATGACGCCGGGGCTCAACACCGTTCGTGCCCGTATCCTCGACAACACGGGCACCTGGTCCGCCTTGAACGAGCAGGTCTTCCTCGTGGACACG
>JBHEKR010000182.1:0-12854 GCA_041859365.1 Candidatus Hydrogenedentales bacterium | reverse complement strand
TCCGCAAGCGGGGGGGACCTTACTGGCCAAAGTGAACCTCCTGCCCCCCCCGCCAGGAGGGGGGGCCTTAATGGCCAAAGTGAACCTCCTGGTCCCCCCCGCTTGCGGGGGGGGCAGGGGGGGTAATTTCCAACGTTGACGGTAATTATTGCATGTGAAACGGCGTCCTGCCTGTGTGTTTTCAGAGCGACTTCATCTCGGTTCCTATCACAGTTGCAGGTTCACAGGGGCAGCAGGGACGGCCGATTTCTTTTCCACCTGTAGTCCCTGTAGTCCCCCCCCCGACCACCCGGCAGATTAGGCACAGGCATAGGGCACAAATTGCCGCCTCCCACCCTGCCCGCCGACGCTATCTGCTTGATTATCCGCCGTTTACTGGACTTTTCCCGCCATCCCCAACTGGCACAGGGCTTGCTCTAGACATGCAGTGAAATCGCGTTCGAGAAAGTTTCTCCCATGAGTGCATTTGCCGGAGTAGATACGTCCACCTTGCTGGTGCAGGCGATGAAAGTGCGGGAACAGAATCACCGCTTCATCGCCAACAACATTGTCAACGTGGACACCCCGCACTACAATCCGGTGGAGCTCGATTTCCAGAAGACCCTGCGGTCCATGGTTGAAGACCGGGGCGGCGTTGCCCTCCGCACGAGCCGACCCCAACACTTCGACTTTGAAACGCACCGTCTGGATTTCGAACGTCTTGCATTTTTGTCGAAGAATGACTACAATAAAGTAGACTTGGACGACCAGATCACAAAATTGTCCCAAAACACAGGTGAGTACACCACTTACGCGCGGTTGCTCGCCAAGAAATTTGAAATGACGAAGACCATGCTGCAAAGCCTGGCGCGCTAGGAGATGAACGGTGAATCTGAATAAGATTTCAGCCAATGACATCGCGGTAAGCGGGCTCAAGGTGCAGCGGGCGCGGATGAACATCATCGCCAACAACATCGCCAACGTGGAGACCACCCGTACTCCCGAGGGCGGGGTGTTTCAGCGCCAGATGGTCATTTTGCGGGGCGATGAAATCAAGCCGGGAGCCAATCCCGAGCGGCTTGGTGTGCGGGTGAAAGACGTCATCCGCGATACGTCTCCCCCGCGCATGGTATTCGACCCCCAACACCCCGATGCGAACGAAGAAGGCATGGTGGCCTATCCAAACATCAACACGGCGGTGGAAATGGTGAATTTGATTTCGGCGCAGCGGGCCTACGAGGCCAACATCGCCGTGATAACGTCCGGACGTCAGATGAAACAGCGGGCGCTGGACATTCTGCAGCAGTAACTGGCAGGCTTAAGGAACTTTTAAACCGATGATCGACCCGTTGAGAATCCCTGGAGCGAGCCTCCAGCCGACGGAAATAACGGCACGCACCCCGCGTCCGCCTCAGGCGAATCCGCTGGGTACGGAGGGCCGTTCTTTCCAGGATTTCCTGGCGGATGCCATCACCGAAGTGCAGCATTTGCAGACCGAAGCAGACACTACAATCAAACAGTTGGTGGCCGGTGAGATAAAGGATGTTTCCGAGGCGATGGTGGCGGTGGAAAAGGCCGATGTCTCCTTCCAGACCATGATGACCGTTCGGAACAAAGTCATGACGGCCTATGAAGAAATCATGCGGATGCAGATCTAGCCTTCGCACCCCTTACTTTTGAATCACCACTACCGGAAAACAGGCCAGGGTTCGCTCGGGGCTGTTTCCGTTCATGTGCCGGGCGCGGTATCACGCCCCACCCGGCGCCAGTTGCGGGGCGCGGGAGAAAGTCCCCTGCCCCGATGCGCGGAGATTACAATTGAATCCACGAAACCATTTTTCCGCCGGATTCCGCCTTGGGAAGCGGGGTGCGGCACAGGACAGGGTGGTTTTGTCTCCAACTTCGTGGAACGCCGTGCGGGCCAGGGCCACGAAGGTGAGTTCCCTGGTTGTTTGAAACCCCGTGGTTCGGGGCAGCCGGGCGCAAGAGGTGTTTGCCGCAAGGGGCCAGTGTGCCCGGACGCGGAAGGTTTTTATATGCACCGATGTGGCCCGGACAATCAGGGTTAGGGTAGACTTGTGAATCTTGCAGCCTTCGTCGATTTTCTCCGGCAGATGCGAACCCAGATCAAAGAGAACTGGGCGCTTTTCGACAACAACACCCGCGTCATGATTGTATGCGTGGGCCTGCTGGTGGCCGCCCCCATTTTCTGGGTCACCTTCAAGGGCACCGAAACCCGCTACATCACCCTTGCCGACAACCTCACCGCCCAGCAAATCGCTGAAACGGTCACCCTCCTCGAAGAGCGCAAAGTCGATTACAGGGTGGACGAGATGGCCCACGCCGTCAGCGTGCTCCCCAAGGATCGCGGCGAAATGCTCCTCCTGCTGGAGCAAAACAGCCTCCCCGTCGGCCAGAGCGTACCCGCCGGCTTCGAAGATTTTTTTACCAGCTCCGACCTGATGTCGAATCAGTGGCTGAACAACGTGAATTTCATGCGGGCCGTCGAAGGGCAACTCGAAAAACAGCTCAACATGCTCGACTTCGTCGAGTCGTCCGATGTCATCATCCGCGAGGCGGACCAGGCCCTCTTCGTGGACGAGCAGATCCCCTCCGAGGCCACGGTCCAACTCGAAGTGACCCGTCCCGTCTCCAAGCCGGAACGCAAGCTGCTGGTCAGCATGGTCGCGCGGGCCGGCGGCGCCAACCTTCACGCGGGCAACATCACCATCAGCACCACGGCGGGCGAAGCCCTGCACCTCCCTTCCGAATCCGAGTTCGCCGCCATTGCCAATGACAAGCTCGAGTATCAGGAAGAGGTCGAGAATCGAATCCAGCGCAAGATCCTCAACACGCTCCGCGATATGGGCGTCCAGGGCACGGTGCTCGTCGGCGCCGATGTAAATTTCGATAAGATGGAAAAGGTGGAGGACGTGGTGACCGAGGGCACGCCCCTGAGCGAGCTTTCCACCACCCAGACCATCAATTCCAATGAGCAGTTGCCCCAGGGCGCGCCGGGCGCGTTGACCAATGTGCCGGAAGCCGCAGCCGCCCCCGGTGGCGTCAGCACCACCGACACGATGAAAGAAGTGCTCACCAACAGCGAGCCGAGCCGGACCACGACCAAGACGGTCAGCGATCCGGGCGATGTGGTAAAATACTCGGTGGCCATGGTGGTGCAGGGCGACGACGTCCAGCGCGAGACCGACGCAGAAGGCAACGTGGTCAGCGAACAATACATCGGCATGACCCCGGAGTTCCGGACCCGTCTTCAGCAACTTGCCCAGAGCGCGGTTTCGCTGAAGAATGGCGCGGCCGAAGTGAACGTAGTCGATCACAACTTCGAGACGGCCGGCGTGGCCGCGATCAATCAGGCGATGGAGACCCGTGCGGCCACGGAACAGATGGCAATGAACCAGAAATGGTACATGTCGGCCGGACTGATTGTCCTGATCATTATTGCGTTCTTCATACTTCGGTCGATGTTCAAGAAGTCCGTTATCTGGCCTCAGGACGAGCGCCCCGAAGAGAAGGTCAAGGAAATCCCGGCGGCAACGCTGGAAGACATGCGGCGCCAGGAAGTGGCGGCGGAGATCTCCCAGCTTTCCATGGAAGACCCCGAAGCGATTGCAGCACTCCTCCGCAGTTGGATGAGCGAAGACGAGGATTAAGTTACGTCACCCGCACCCGAAAAAGAACCCGCCGACGAAATCAAAGGCCGCCGCAAGGCTGCCATTCTCCTGGCCTGTCTGGGCCCGGACAACGCCAGCCGTGTGCTCGGCGCCTTCAGCGACGAAGAAGTCGACCAGATGACCCTCGACCTGTCCAGCCTGGGCACGGTGGACGCCAACATCAAAGCGGCTGTGCTGGACGAGTTCTACGAAATGGCGGTCGCGAAGCGCTTCGTGGCCCAGGGCGGTATCGACTTCGCCAAGAACCTGCTGGAAAAATCCTTCGGCAGTGAGCGGGCCTTCGATATTCTGAATCGGCTCCAGAGCAGCCTTCAGGAGGTTCCTTTCCAGTTCTTGAAGCGGGCCGACCCCTCTCAGGTGTGCAGCTTTATCCAGGACGAACACCCCCAGACCATTTCCCTCATCCTGGCCCACATGAACCCGGCCCTGTCCTCCATCATCCTGTCCTCCCTCCCCCAGGACGTCCAGTCCGACGTGGTCATCCGCATCGCGACGATGGACCGTACCGCGCCGGAAATCGTGCGGGAAGTGGAGCGGGTGCTGGAGCGCAAGATGGCCTCCGTCTTCAGCCAGGGCTTTACCTTCGCCGGTGGCGTAAAGGACGTGGCCGAAATCCTAAACATGATCGAACGCTCCACGGAGAAAACGATCATGGCGGATCTGGAAGAGCGCGATCCCGAATTGGCCGACGAAATCGCCCGCCTCATGTTCACCTTCGACGATATTGTCTTTGTGGACGATTCCGGTATCCAGAAGACGCTCCGCGAAGTGGAAAGCAAAGACCTGGCGCTGGCCCTCAAGGCCTCCAACGACGAAGTGGCCAACAAGGTTTACAAGAACATGTCCGAGCGCGCTCGCGAAATGATCAAGGAAGAAATCGAGTTCATGGGCCCCGTGCGCATGAAGAACGTCGAAGAGGCCCAGCAGAAAATCGTCGCGGTCATCCGACGCCTCGAAGAATCGGGCGACGTCGTAATCTCCGGTCGCGGTGGCGGGGATGCCGATGAAATCCTCGTGTAAAGGGCACAGTGCCGGATGGCGCCTGCTCAACCGGAATACTCGCGGATTTTCAAAATCCACTCCGGGTGCCACCCTCAAGCAGAAGAGCGCAGCGCGGGAAGCCGCCCCGCTTGAGGGTGGCACCCATGGTTCCCCTTTTTGCCCAACCAGTCCTTTTCTAAGTTCCATTCAGAATCTTCATGGGTACAATACTCCTGCGGCGGATCGTCGACCTCCCCTGTCCCAGCGACAGTTTCCCCTACTCACTATCACGGGCCAGGCGGATGCAGTCCCCGGAGCAGCCCCATGGCACGCATCCTGAAATTTATCCACGCCGAAACGGTGGAGGTGGCGCGTTTCGACCGGGAGTCCCTGGAGGAGTTTCCCGAAGAAGAACTGCTTGCCCCCGATTTTCTGCCGGAGGAGGAGGAGGGCGAGATCGCCGAGGAAGAGCCCTCCATCGATCCTGATGTGTTGCGCGAGGAAATTATGGCCGCGGCCCGGGAAGAAGCCGCGCAAAAAGTCCAGGAGGCCTATCAGGAAGGGCTGGCCCGAGGGACACAGGCGGGCCGGGAGCGATTCGAGGCCAGCCTGGCCCACTGCGCCGAAGCGATCGAGAGCGCAGCAACGGCGATCCAGACCTCCCACGAACAGTTTTTACATTCTCTGGAGCCCCAGGTGCTTGCCCTGGTCAAGCTGATGGTGCACCGCGTGATCGACGCGGAACTAAAGTCCAACCCCGATCTGCTCCAACTCATGGCTCGACGGGCCCTGGCCCGTCTTGCCGGCCAGTTTTCCGTCACCCTGCTGGTTCATCCAGACGATGTGGAAGCGCTGAAGCTTCATGAGGTTGCCCTGCTTGACAGCGTGTCCGGCGTGGACACCCTCCACATTCAGGCCAGCGATACGGTATCCCCCGGCGGTTGCATCGCCCAGTCCAGCGAAATGGAAGTGGATGCCCGGCTGGAGACCCTGCTTGCCCAGGTGCTCGACGCCCTGACGGAGTAAGGAATGTGATAGACCTTCGCTCCTACCAGCAACGCATCGAAGCGTGCCGCCCCCTGGTTACCTCCGGTCGGATCACGGATGTGGTCGGACTTACCATCGAAGCAACGGGACCCGCCATGCAGATTGGCGATGTCTGCTATGTGGAACCCGCCGGGGACACGACCCCGGTGCCGGTCGAGGTGGTGGGCTTTCGCCAGGACAAGATCCTGCTGATGCCCCTCGGCGGTATGCGCGGCATCGGCCCCGGTTGCCGGGTGCGCCCAACCCACGCCCCGCACACGGCCGGCGTGGGCCCCGGCCTCATCGGGCGCGTAATCGGGAGTAACGGCCATCCCATTGATGGCGGGCCGCCCCTTGACTATGAAAAGAAAGTCTCGCTCCACCGCGAGCCGCCACCGCCCATGTCGCGCCAGCGCATCCTCACCCCCATCGCTACCGGCGTGCGGGCCATCGATGCCTGCCTTACCTGCGGGCGAGGCCAGCGCATGGGCATCATGGCGGGCAGCGGCGTGGGCAAGAGCAAATTGATCGGGATGATCGCACGGAACACCGACGCGGACCTTAACGTTATCGCCCTCATCGGCGAACGAGGTCGCGAAGTGCGCGAGTTTATTGAAGGCGATCTGGAGCTGGAAGGCCTGGAGCGCTCGGTGGTCGTGGTGGCCACTTCGGACGAATCCGCCCTGCTTCGCCTCAACGGCGCCTTTATTGCCACCGCCATTGCAGAGTATTTTCGCGATCAGGGCGCCAATGTAATGCTGATCATGGACTCCGTGACCCGCGTGGCCATGGCGCAGCGCGAAGTGGGCCTGGCCATCGGCGAACCGCCCACAACCCGAGGCTATCCGCCTTCGGTCTATGCCATGCTTCCGCGCCTGCTGGAACGCGCCGGGACGGCGGCCCAGGGCAGCATCACGGGCTTTTACGCCGTGCTGGTGGAGGCGGACGACCTGAACGACCCCGTGGGCGACACGGTACGCAGTATCCTCGATGGGCACATCGCCCTGTCCCGGGATCTCGCGGGTAAGGGCCACTACCCCCCGATCGATATTCTGTGCAGCGTGAGCCGGGTGATGAACGAAGTTTCTAACCCCAATCATGCCAAATGGGCCCATCGCTTCCGGGAATTGCTCGCGGCTTACCGCGACAACGAAGACCTGATCAATATCGGCGCCTACGTGCCGGGAAGCAGCCGCGAAGTGGACACCGCCATCCAGCTCATGCCAGACTTCAACCGCTTCCTGCGACAGGGCCTGAAAGAAACCGCGCCCTTCGCGGAAACGGTGAATCGCTTGTCGCAATTGACGGGAAACAGGTGACGCCATGCGAAACCCGAACCGCTATGCCGCGGTGCTTCGAATTCGCGAGCAGGCCGAAGACCGACAGGCTCAGGTCGTTGCGCTGGTGCGCCAACGCCTCCAGACCGCCCGCAAGGAGCGCACTTCGCTGGAATTGACCCGACAGTCGGCCCTGGAACAGGCCGGAACGACGCTCCAGCAGCATTTCGACGCGAGCGACATCCGGAGCTACTATCAGTATGAACGTCATCTCGCCGGATTGCGTGATCGTAAGGATGCCGAGATTCGAGAATTGCTCCGGGAAGAATCCACCGAGGTGAAGCTGCTGGAGAAAGTGAGCCAGGCGCGACAAATCGCGGAAAAACTCCATGAACGGCGTCGGGAAGCCTACCGCAACTTCCTGCTGAAGGAAGAACAGAAGGCGCTGGACGAGACTGCAAACAAGTACGCCGCGCGGCGGATCCAACAGGCTGGCGCGGCGGCGAGGAGGGGTGAAGCATCATGATGAAACTCATATTATTGGGCCTTGTGGGCCTGTTCTCGTGCGTGCTGACCATTGTCGGCTCGCTCGCGGCCACGGGAAATCTCTCTCAAGAGAAACTCCGGGGCCTCTGGGACAAGGAAGCGCTGGCCGAGGCCCAGGCCGCGAAGCAGGCCGAAGAGGAGGCCAAGGCCCCAACCCTGGGAACCCTGGCCTACCAGCTCAAGGAGCGGGAAAAAGCGCTGGACGAACGCAAAGTCGCCCTGGACGAGCGGGAAAAGCAACTGACCCAGCGGGAAGCCGATCTGGCCAAGACCCGCAGCGATCTGGAAGCCATGCAGACCGCCATCAACGAGTCCTACGGGGTGGCGGCGGAAGACAAGAAAGCGCAGATGAAGACCATCGCCATCACGCTGGAAAATATGGAGGCGGAGGGCGCGGCGAAGAGCCTGGAATCGATGCCCACGGATGAGGCCGCGCAGATTCTCATCAGCGTGAAAGATAAGAAGCGCGGAGAAATCCTCGACGTCATGTCGGCCGAGTCGGCCGCCCGAATCCTCAAGGAAATTCGCGACACGCGGCCGTGAAATAGAGGCCGCTTGTCACACTTTCCCCGCCTGAAGTCAGAAGAAGTTAAACCACGAATGAACCTCGGGCAGCCTTTGGCCGCAACCAAATATTTGGACCACGGACACAGAGACGCGGAAAAGAAAACGAGTTTTGGAGGCACCGGTGCCGAATCGCGGCACGCTTACGTTCGAAAACACCTCTCTTTTCTTTCCTCTCTCATATAGTTTTCTCCGTGCCTCCGTGCACTCCGTGGTCTTGGTCTGCCGTCGTCCTGATGTTTTGCACGCGAAGGAGCAATCATAACTGGGACGCCAGCTCAATGCGTTTTGCCTGGTTTGCGGGTGGAAATCAAAGCGGCAAAACCCTTGCTTCCCTTTTCCTTCTTCATGCTCTTCGTGGCCTTCGTGGTGAAACATTCCGTTGCGGCCAACGACTGCCCCGCATCGCTGTTTTCTCCATTCCCGCCGCTGCACGTCGCAGCCCCATGCGTTTCCCCGTCATTCCATCATCCCCGATTCTACTCCGGGTTGATCGTCATCCATTCACCAACCCCAAGGGAGGCTTGCAGCCCATGTATGTCTCAAACGAAATGCGGCGCCGGGAACTCCCGGAAACCTCACCGGACTCGACGCCCTACGCGTCGGCGGCGGCGGGCGCGAGTTTCATGGCGATACTCACCGAGGTCAGCAGGCGTCCCACGGAAACCTCCACCGGCCAGTCGCCAGACGAGGGCGTAGACGCCACCGACGTATCGAAGGTGTCGGAGGCGCGCGAGCAGGAAACCGATGCGGCGGACGAATCCACGGATACGGAATCCGCAACGCGAACCGCGGAAGGGCAGGAAACCGTTGCGGCGGAATCCACCCGCACCGCGACGACCCAGCAGACCGCCGGGTCCGATGGGGATGAAACCTCCACCACGGCGAACGACGTACCCGTTGCGCTATCCGCCACTGCGGCGAATCCGGAAGTCACGGAAACAGAACAGCCCCCTCCACAGGTTGACGCCCCATTGGAAACGATCGTGGAATCGACCTCTGAAGGCGATGGCGCGATTGCACTCGTGGACATGAACCTTGCGACGGAGGCATCGGGTGTGGCGAAGTCGGCTACGTCGAGCCGGGTCGACGCGACGGAGTCCACGACCGCTGTGGCGGATTCCAGCGCGGAGGTGACGGCCGCGTCACCCGTGGAGCACTTCCCGAAAACGCTGAACGCCATCATCGCCGAAGGCGCGGTGCGACAGGGGACCGACGAGTCCGCCGAAACGGATCCGCTCCAGCCCGATACCCAGGATTTGATCGATGCAACCGCGGAACCCGCCGTGGAAGCGCCGATGCCGGACGTACCCGACACGCCCCCACTACCTCAGGCGGCGGCGATGGAATCCGGCGGGGTTCGACCCCAGGCAAGCGGACTGCCCCGTCTCCCCATGGCGAACCTGCCCGGTGAACTGGCGCAGCAAATACATCTGATGCAGCAGGAAGGCGCCCGCACGATGCGCCTCACGCTCGTACCCGAAAATCTGGGTGAACTCCGCATCGAGATTCAGGGCACCGGCGACACAATGCGGGTTCGGCTCGTCTCAGGAAATCCGGCGGTACGCGATGCGCTGGAGAGCCAGATGAGCTCGCTGAAAGACGCGCTGCAGAAGCAGGGCCTGGCCCTGGACAATGCCACCGTGGACTCGGGCGCGGCGCGGCGCGAAGCCACACCGGAACAAGACCGGCGCCCCGCCGCCACGCCCCACCGGGCAACGACACGATCGATTGAAACTTCGGGGAGTAGCATCCGAGCATCCGCCCCGCTCGCGCTGGGTTCCAGCGCGCTGAATATTCTGGCTTGACCAGGGAGAACAACACGATGAACGCACTGGTAAATTTCCGGGGCAACGGTCTGGGCAACCTTTCCATCACCCGAAAGCAGAAAGACGCCGCCATGACCGACATCACGTCGGCCTATCGCGCCAAGCTCACCTCCATCATGAAGAGCACCGTCGCCGCAAACAAAGCGCTCGACGCCACCACCAGCACGGCCAAAGCGACGGAAACGAAGGCCACCGGCACGGATACCGAAGAGACGTCGGGCATGCCGACGAAGGAACTGGGCCGCGACGCCTTCCTCCAGTTGCTCGTACTGGAACTGCAGAATCAGGACCCGCTGGAACCGGTGAAGAACTCCGAGATGGTGGCCCAATTGGCCCAGTTCTCCTCCCTGGAGCAAATGGAAGCCCTGAACGGGAGCTTCGAGTCCCTCTCTGGAAATGTAGATCAGTTGAACTTCATTTCGGCCCAGGGCCTCCTCGGAAAATACGTGGAGGGCCTGAATACGGATGGCGAAGTAAAAACGGGTTTCGTGGATTCTGTATATCTGGATGGAAGCATTGTGGTTTTAAATGTCGACGGCGAGATCATGCCTATGAGCGGCATACTCTCCATCATGAATGAAGCCCCTGAAGAAGAAGGCTGAAGGCTGAAAATGGGTCTTATACATCTTATGAGTCATATGGGTCCGCATGGAAACTGAGCGATCATACGACCCATACGACCCACAGCCTGCCGTGTAAAGCTACTGAACACATACCGGGAGCCGCCAGGCCAACCCAGGAGGACATTATCATGGGACGAGCACTCTTTACCGCCGTAACGGGCCTGAAAGCACAACAGACAAAACTGGACGTGGTGGCGAATAATATCGCCAACGTGAACACGACGGGCTACCGCAGCTCCCGGGTCTTGTTTCAGGATCTCTTCAGCCAGACGTTGAGCGGACCTTCGGCGCCTGCGGCCAGCAACGGCGGCACCAACCCCATGCAGGTTGGACTGGGCGTCCAGATCGGCAGCATCGATGTGAACCACGGCCAGGGCTCCCTCGTGACCACGGGCGTGAACTCGGACCTCGCCATTCAGGGCAACGGCTTCTTCATCCTGAGCGACGGCGTGACGGATGTATACACACGCGATGGCTCGTTCACCGTGAACTCGGTGGGTACGCTGATCGATCCCGCCACGGGACTGCGCGTTCAGGGCTACACGGCGAGCGCGGACGGCGTCATTGATCCGCTCAACTCGGTCCTTGGCGATATCACGATCCCCCTGGGTTCGGATGGCATCGCCAGCGCCACGACCGAAGCGGAACTCACCGGCAACCTGAACTCGGGGACCCTGGCCACCGAGACGGTCGTCCGCAACATCGAAGTCTTCGATTCACTGGGCACCGCGCGGAACGTGGAACTGACCTTTACGAAGACGGCCAACGCCAACGAATGGACGTGGGCGGCGACCTTTGACAATGGCGCCACCACACCCACGGTGGGCTCGGGCACGATCACCTTCGATCCCAACGGCAACGTGGCGGCGGGCAGCGAAACGGGCACGATTAACATTACGGCGGCTGATCTCGGCGGCGGGGCTACGGCGCCGGTGGATCCCCTGTCCGTCGCGGTGGATTTCAGCAACATCACCCAGCTTGCGCCACCGGTGGATCCCGCCGCGGATCCCAATGCCCAGGCGCCGAGCGATATCACGCTGCGCAGCCAGAATGGCTTTCCCCTCGGCGTCCTACAGAGCTTCAGCATTGGGGCAAACGGGCAAATCATCGGGGTGTACACCAACGACCGCACCCAGGTCATCGCCCAGATCGCCCTGGCCAACTTTGCCAACGTGGGCGGGCTGACCCGCGAGGGCAATAACGCCTTCCGACAGTCCCCGGCCTCCGGCCTCGCCAATGTGGGCACACCGGGCACCGGCGGACGCGGCTCGGTGAGTGGCGGCGTGCTGGAGAGTTCCAACACCGATCTCGGCACAGAGTTCAGCGAGATGATTATCACCCAGCGCGCCTTCCAGGCCAACTCCCGCACCATCACCGCGGCCGATACGCTCTTGCAGGAAGCGGTGAATCTCGTGCGTTAAGACTGACTGAGTTCGCGGCTCGTGCAATGGGGGCACGGGCCGCCGCTCGAAATGGACGCGTTCACCTGCGCAATGTTAAGATACGGCGCGGGAAGCGAGAAAACACGCAGCTATGGCGGCAAGCGCCAGTTGGAAGGTATCGATAATGGATCTGGCAACGCTGATTGGACTGGTTTCGGGCTTTCTGCTCATTCTGGTCACCATTCTACTCGGCAGTCCACTCGCGCTCTTCATCAACATCCCTTCCATCTTCTGCGTCTTTGGCGGAACCCTGGCCGCCCTGCTCATCAACTTCCCCATGTCTCAGGTCATGAGCGTGGTGGGCGTCGTAAAGAACGCCTTCTTCCACAAGGAAGTTCAGACGGAAGATCTCATCGTCAAGATGGTCGAGTTCGCCACCATCGCCCGCCGCGAAGGCATCCTGGCGCTGGAAAGTCACGTAGCCAGCGCGGGTGATGAGTTCATGGGCCGCAGTGTGCAGCTCGCCATCGACGGAACCGCACCGGAGCTCATCAAGGACATCCTCACCACCGAGATCGCCTTCATGGAAGACCGCCACAATATGGGCGTTTCCGTGGTCGACGCGGCGGCCGTTTTCGGGCCGGCCTTCGGCATGATCGGGACGCTTATCGGACTCGTGCAGATGCTAGCGAACATGTCCGATCCTTCCCAGATCGGCCCGGCCATGGCTGTGGCTATTCTCACGACGCTCTACGGCTCGGTGCAGGCCAATCTGGTTTGTCTGCCTATCGTGGGCAAACTCAAGGTTCGAACGGCCAACGAGCTCCTGCTCAAGGAGATCGTGATCGAGGGCATCCTCAGCATCCAATCGGGGGACAATCCCCGCGTGGTGGAGCAAAAGTTGAAGGCCTTCGTGGCGCCGTCCATCCGGCAGAAGATCGTCATTGGTGGTCCG
>JBHEKR010000160.1:0-108489 GCA_041859365.1 Candidatus Hydrogenedentales bacterium | reverse complement strand
GCGGTGAACTGGCTGCTGAATGCCCAGGGGGAAGATGGTGGATGGGGCGGCGCACAAGGCGTGACGCCCAGCATCGAAGAGACTGCACTGGCCGTGGACGCTCTGGCGCGAAGCGCTTCTGGGACAACCGAGGTGGAGGCCCTGCGCCGTGGCTGCGACTGGCTCGTGAATGCCACGGGCGGTGGCGTGGAATTCCCCGCCACACCCATCGGGCTCTACTTCGCCCAGCTCTGGTATCATGAGCGGTTGTACCCCATCGTCTTTACGATCTCGGCCCTCGCCGGCGTCCTGCACCGGCTGGAAGCCGAAGCAACGGACTTCGAAGCAACATGACGCTCATCTACCTCGACCATGCCGCCACCACGCCCGTCGACCCCCGCGTGCTCGACGCCATGCTGCCTTTTTTCACGACCCACTTCGGCAACGCCGCCAGCAGCCACCACGCCTTTGGGAAGTATGCCTTCGAGGCCGTAGAGCAGGCCCGGATGCAGGTAGCCACGGCACTCGCCGCTGATCCGCGCGAAATCATATGGACCAGCGGCGCGACCGAGTCCAACAACCTCGCCCTCCAGGGCATCGCCTTTTCCCCCTACTACGCGAAACGGGGCAACCACATCGTCACGGTGGCCACGGAGCACAAGGCCGTCCTCGACTGCTGCGCCTTCCTGGAAACGCGCGGCATCAAGGTCACCTACCTCCCGGTGGATAGTGGGGGACGCATCGACCTCCATCAACTCGCCGACGCCATCACGCCCGAGACGATCCTCGTCTCCGTCATGCACGCCAACAACGAAACTGGCGTGCTCCAGCCTATCCGCGAAATCGGCGCCCTCTGCACCGAGCGCGAAGTGCTCTTCCACACCGACGCCACCCAGAGCTTTGGCAAGGTTCCCATCGACATCGAGCGCGACCGGATTGATCTGCTCAGCCTCAGCGCCCACAAGATCTACGGACCCAAAGGCGTGGGCGCGCTCTATGTCCGCCGCAAAGGACCCCGGGTTCGCTGCACCCCCCTCGTCCACGGCGGCGGCCACGAAGGCGGACTCCGCTCCGGCACCCTGAATGTCCCCGGCATCGTCGGTCTCGGGTGTGCCGCCGAAATCGCCACGGACGAAATGGACACCGAGCAGGAGCGCATCCGCCAACTCCGCGACCACCTCGAAGCCCAGCTCATCGCCCGCGCCGCCTGCACCATAACCCGCAACGGCGCGGCAAACCCGCGCCTCGCCGGCTTCGCCAACCTCAGCTTCGAGGGTATTGTCGCCGACCAGTTCATGACGCGACTGCCCCAGCTCGCCCTCTCCGCCCGCGCCGCCTGCACCAGCGCCGTACGCCAGCCCAGCTACGTCCTCGCCGCCATGGGCTGCAACGAACCACAAATCGCCGGCGCCATCCGCCTGTCCCTCGGCCGCACCACCACCCAGGCCGAGATCGACGAGGCCGTCCGCGCCATTGTCGAGGCGCTGCGCGAGCCGCAGGAACATGCAATTGTCCGTTGAATAGACGTTCCAGGGACCCGGTGAGGACTTCCTTCGACATGGCCCCAGTGTCAGCCTGAACGGGCAGATGCGACGGGTGCGGCGGAACGGAAGCGCACGCAGCGGAAATTTTACAGGGGCGTGGTTTGTGCGCGGCGCTCCTCCTCGGTCAGTTTGGGGATGTAAAGCTTCGCGTTATAGCGCGGGTCGCAGGGGTGAATGATGGGCATGGTGTTTTCCCTCCATTTGGCATGAGTCCGGGTGCGGGGAGCGGTGTTGGATCTCCCTCTATTAGATTAGGCGCGGACGTTGCACTCCGTTTGGGGGAAGGTGTTGTGGGGTGGGGGGATTGGGGGGATTGAGGGCTCGTTGTGAATCGGTGCGTGGGAAGGAAGGGGCGGGGAAGTGTGACGCCAATGGAAGTAAGTTGTCACGCGGTCAAGTCTAGCGTATAGTATTGGTACGATTCTGAACTTTAAGGAAATGGGTGCTCAGTGAACAAATTCGAGATGACAAGTGTTTCAGTCGTCGTAGCGGCGGAGGCACACAATCCCTCAATTCTTCATCCCTCCTTTCTGTATTCATGGCAGATACCTCAGTGCGAAGTCGCACAATAACTGAGTGCTATAGATCAATTATTGTTCGCAGTGATGGGGGGCAGCGTCTACTATACTGAAGTGACGCAGCAGTGTGTCTACTCAGCTCCACGATGTGGGTGGCCTGCCAAGCCACTAAGTTGACTCCTGAATTTTAACCGAAAATTATTTCAGTGTCAATTCTTTCACCCGATTTCGCCAAAATTAAAAACGCCCTCCACCGGATGATCGGGGAGGGCGCGGGAATGGCAAGTCATTATCCCAATTGGGCGACGATCTCGCGGGCCTGCTCTTCGTTCTTCTCCGCATAGAGCTCTGTGACGTTCGTGCGGCTGTGCCCAAGTATCACGCCCGCCGCCTCAATGCCGAAGTATTTCCGCAGCGCAGTGGCTTTGTTGTGTCTCAATTGGTGAGGGTGCCAGTGGGGGACCTTCGCCTCGATGCACGCCCGGCGGATGGCTTTGGCGTAGGAGTCTTTCGTGTAGCACTCGCCAACCTTCCGCCTGGACTTCCGCACGGTGGGCAACTGGTTATCCCTGCGCCCGCCGTCGTCAGTATCGCGGGTCAGCGCCTTGCGCTCTGCCACGGCTTCCCGTGGCGAAAACAGAAACGCGCCAAGGGGCCTGTCCAGAAAGGGGCGTATGATGTCCTGCGCCTTTGCGCCCATGTACAACTTGCGGACCTTGCCATGGTGGGCGGTCTTGTGTCGCTCCAACCGAACCTCCCAGCACGCCGGGTCGGTGGTATTGATGTCGCAGGGCCGCAGGTTGAGTACCTCGCTACTCCGCGCTCCGGTCAACAGTTGAAGCTGGACCAGGGCCCAGACCGGCTTGGACACGTGGGGCTCGATGGCGTCAATGTGGGCCTGGGGAACGGGCAACACGCGCTTGGAGTCCTTCGCCCTGCTACGCCCCTGCTTCAATCCATCGACGGCCAGCAGGGCCTGTCAGACGGCCACGGGGACGATCTCATGGGCGACGCCCCATCGAAACATCTGTTTCACGACGGCCACAAGGTCGTTGACGCGTTTGCAACTGCGGATTGGGTCTTCGTCCGTGCCCTTCCCGATCCACTTTTCCTGCATCGCCCGAAGACAGAGTGGGCCGAACTGGTCAACGGGAAGGTCGCCGTACGTCTGGCGTATGGCCTTCACCATCGTCTTTACCCGTTCGATGCTCAGGGCCTCTTTGCCGTCCGGCGTCTTGTAGTAGCCCTTCGCGTAGGTCAGATACTTCTCCGCCAATTGCACGACGGCCAGCCCGTCGGCGGTGGGTGTGGAACGTCCGGCGGCCAGCCATTCGCCGACGGCGCGGTCGTACTTCGCCTGCACGTCGGGGGCGTCCGCTCTGCCCAGATAGACGCGTTTACCGGCAAGGGTGACGTAGGCTTGCCCGGTGCCTTTGTGGACACAGAGGCTGGGTTGTGAGGCTTTACGCGGCATGGTTCTGGGCCTCCATGCTGACTACCCAACTACACAAAAAAAAGTCCATAACGGTGCTACCTCCGGCTGATTTGGGTAAGTTACCCTTTTTCAGCGTTTTGTGTCGCACTGCTATGGACTAACAGGGTCAACGTAAGTCGTTGACTCGACTAGCTTTAAAATGGTGGGCGGTAATGGGATCGAACCATCGACCTCCACGATGTCAACGTGGCGCTCTAACCAACTGAGCTAACCGCCCATTTCAGGGGTGCTTCGTGGGGGCATTTCAGCCCGCGCGAAGGGATGCGTAGTGTAGCAAAGGGCCGGGGCCGGATGCAATACGTCTCAGGACTTTTTCGCCACGACGTCGAAGTTGATGACCACGTCGTCGCTGATCACGTCGTCGAGGAGGCCGGTGTCGGTCATGCCCCAGGCGCTGCGGAGCACTTTGAACTCGGCCTTGGCCTTGAGCTGGTCACCGTCGAGGGTGATCTCGGCGGGGAAGGTGAGGGGGTAGGCGACGCCGCGCAGGTTGAGGTCGCCGGACACGTCGTAGCCTTTGTCGGTCTTGACGATACCGGTGGAGGTGAAGGTGGCTTCGGGGAACTTGGCGATGTTGAACCAGACTTCATTCTTGAGGGTATCGGTCAGGAGGCTGGCCACGCTGAAGAGGCTTTCCATCTTGATGGACATGTTGATCTTGGCGGACTCGATGGTGCCGTCGGTCAGTTCGACCGTGCCTTTGTATTCTTCCCAGCCGCCTTCTTTGTGGCCGGTTACTTTGTAGCCGATGAAGCCGATGTAGTTGTCATCGCTGGGTTCGATGGTGAAGGTGGCGGGAGTCCCGGCAGCGGCCTGGGGCGCGGGGGCGGCTTCAGGTGCGGGCGCTGCGGCCGGTGCGGCTTCAGCAGCGGGGGCAGCTTCAGGGGCCGGCGCCGCCTCAGGGGCCGGGGCGGCTTCGGGGGCCGGTGCAGGCGCCGCGGGGGCCGCGCCCTGGGTGGCCGAGGGAATGTTGTCGGCGGGTTTGTTGTCGCAGCCGGGGAGTACGGCGACCGCCGCGATGAGGGCGAGGGTGAGCATTGTACTGATGGATTTCATGGTCGTTTCTCCGTTCCCGGGCGCAGTTGTTGAGCCCTTGGGACTCTGGTTTGTTGGGGATGGGCCCTGCCGTGCAGGAGGTTGCCCCCGCAGGGGGCCGGGCTCAAGAATTTCTTGATGGCCCGCCGGGCCGCGCGCGTGGGCGGCCCGGCGGACTCGATTTTGTGTTTTTAGGCTTTGGCGGGCTCTTCGACGACTTCGATTGCCTTGACTTCGGTGTCGTAGTCGATGGCGGAGGGAGCTTCGAAGTCGAAGGTGGACCATGCGGGATCGATGTCCACGGTCACGCCTTCCTTGATTGCCTTCAGGGCGGCCAGGGAGACGATGGTGGCGCCGAGGCCGACCATTTCGTTCGTGCGCGGACGGGTCTTGCTCTTGATGCACTGTGCGAAGGCGCGGAACTGGTGCACGTCGGCCGTAGTCTCGGAGCCTTCGGCGGCAAACTTGACGCCCTGGAGGGCGTCGTTGCCTTCGAGGCGGCTCTTGGAGTGGGTCACCTTGTAGGCTTCGGCCTCTTCCTTGGACATATCCTTCACCGCCGCCGCGATAGCCGCCGCATCTTCCAAGGCCTTGGCCTTTTCTTCTTCGGTGAGGACCTTGGCCCAGGGTTCCTGGGTAAACCAGCAGCCGGAAGCTTCGGTCAGTTCGACCGCGCCCCTGTCGCCCATGAAGGTCTCGGAAGCGCCCTTCTTGGCGTTCGCCAGGATGCTGGAGTAGAAGCAGCGGATCGTGTAGGGCTTGTTGATCTCGCGGATGTTCTGGTAGTCGTTGCGACCGTCGATGCTGACGAAGTTGCCGTTGCTGCGGCCCACTTCGTAATCATAGATGACGGAGATGTTGTCCGCGCAGGTGCGCCCGTCGCGCCAGTAGTCGATGCCGCCGGATGCGTAGACTTTCTTGGGCAGGGTGCCGGCGAACCAGTTGGCCACGTCGACGGAGTGGGTGAGGAGCTCGGTGCAGAGGCCGCCGGAAAGCTCATCGTAGATGCGCCAGTTCAGGTGATGCTCGATGTCCGTCTTGATGAACTGCTTTTCCTGGTCGTTGAACACGTAGTCCATGTTCACCACGCGGCGACCGGCGTTGTTGCGGTGCCACTGCATTTCCATGTGGTTGATGCGACCGAGCCAGTCTTCCTCGCGGAAGCGCTTCATGGCCAGGTTGTAGTTCGGGTTGTAGCGGCGCTGGTGGCCAACCTGCACAAAGAGGCCCTTTTCGTTGGCCTTCTTCACGATGTCGCGGGCGTGCTCGATTTCGTAGCACATGGTCTTTTCGCAGAAGACATAAAGGCCCTTATCGAGGGCGTACATCGTGGGTTCATAGTGCTGGGTCAGGCCCGTGGAGATGATGACGGCGTCAAGCTGTTCCTTGTCGATCATCTCTTTGTAGTCGTAGTAGGCCGTCGGCTTGGTGACCGCTTTCAGCTTCTCGATCTGCTCCGGCGTGGGCTTTGCGCCGTCGGGCACGGTCACCATGGCGTTGGCGATCCAGGCGTTGAGCACGCCGCCCTTCTGGTGGGGGAGGTAGCAGTCGGCCACGGCCACGATTTCAATATCTTCGGTGCCCCAGATACCGTCCTTCAGGTGGAAGTTGCCTTGGCCGCCGGTGCCGATGCAACCCACGCGAACCGCGCCAGCGTTCTTGGCATAGGAAAGCGGGTTGTAACCGGCCGCGATTGCAAATCCCGCTGTCGCGCCCGCCGCTCTCATGAAATTACGCCGTGTAACTTCGCTCATGACTTCTCCTTTTTAATGCTGGAAATGAATCCGCAAAGGTTTGGGCTTGCCCGCGGTGCTTCCGCTCTCGCGGAGGCTCCCGGCGGACGGACCGGGGCGATGTGCCGCAGCCGCTTATCCGATGATCATTAATGTGGTCTTTCGCGAAACCGCACCCGGCCCCTGGGGAAGGAGAGGGGGGCCTGTTTCGATATTCCGGTTTCTGGCGCAGCCCGGGGGTGTTTTTCCCCAAGCTTTACGTCGCACCTTAAACTTCAACAACATATTATACGAGGCGGCACAAGGCCCTGTCCAGTTAATCTAATACGATGCAAACATACCACTTTTCAGGGGGCTGCGCGGTTCACGCGCACAACCATCCCACCTCTATAACGACTGAGCGGGCATCTTGTCAGATCGACCGATGTTGCGCCAGTTTGGACCGGTGGGAGGCGCGGTAAGTTGCGAAAAAAAAGCGCCCGGCGAAAGCAGCCGGGCGCCTCATGGATTGTGTATGCGGTCGATGTCAGTTCAGCGGCGCGCTCATGAATTCGCAGCGCCGGTTCTGGGCCCAGGCCGCTTCGTTGCCGCCGGGGGCCGCGGGGAACTCCTCGCCATAGCTGATCGTGACCAGGCGGTCCCCCGGCACGCCGAGCTGGCGCAGGTGATTGCGCACGCTCTGGGCACGCTTCTCGCCGAGGGCCAGGTTGTACTCCTGCGTGCCCCGCTCATCGCAGTGGCCCGCAATCTGGACAACCGTGTTGGGCACTTCCAGGATGCGCTCGGCGTTGTAGCCCAGGGTCATGGTCGTGGGCGTGGTGAGGGCGTCGCTGTCGAAATCGAAGTAGACGGTCTTCAGCGAATCGGCCGGATTGAACATCGTCTCCGGTCCGACGGGGGGCAGGGATTCGAGATCTTCTCGGGCGCTGTTGGTGTTGGAACTGAGGTTCTCCGGCTTGCCCTTGTCTTTGCCGCCGTGGCAGCCGGTGGCCGCGAAAGAGAGCGCAATCAGGGCCAGGGCGGACAAAGATATTCTAATAGATTGTTGCATGGGTAAAATTCTCCCTGTTTCAGGTTTTGTTCTGCTTCGATCAGGGTTGAGGAGTCCGGAGGGGGGCATTGCGCGGCGGCCAATCCGGCGCCTGAATACGGCCGCATCGCGTGACCATCACCCCCGGTCTTTTGCTCCATCAACGCACACGACCATATATACCTGCGACGGGGAAAGAGTTTCAGGGACTGACGTTTGTGGTATCAGCATCACTGGGTATTCACAGCTTTGGTGAATACAAACCACGAGTGCAAGTCGTTTGGGAAGCGAACCCCAGGTGCCACCTCAATCGTGCAACGCACGTTTGGGGGCCTTGTGCGGCGGTCGTCCTTGTGTAGTGAATCCAACTGCCGGGAGATTGCTTTACTTCGGTAAAACGTCTACTGACTACTACTCAGCATAAACAAGCCGGATCGGGTCCATCGATTTCACGATCAGTTATTCTCCCACGTGGCACCCAAACGAGCTTTGCTCGATTGAGGTGGCACCCCGGCGTCGTCTTATGGCTCCGTAGTTCATTGCACCTGCAATGGACTCTTCCGCGTTAGTACCCGCGTTACATCAACTCCGTGGTGCCGGGTATCGGGGCGGCGTTGGTATCGTACAGCGAAATAGAGGGCGTCTCGAAGTCAAAGTCCATCAGCGCCGGGTCAATATCGACCGGCTGGCCCGTCTCATAGGAGCGCCGCGCACTTTCCCCCGCGATGACGGCGGCGAGGCCCACCATGACATTGGCGCGGGGCGTGCCGCCGTTGCGGATGTGATCCGCGAAGGCACGGAACTGGTGGACTTCGGCGGATTCCTCGGAGCCGAGGGCGGTGATGGGTGCACTTTCCGCGTTGTAGGAAAGTAATTCTCTGGGAAGGGGATTCTTTGTTGAACCCAGGCTGAGGTAGTAGTCGATCTGCTTTTTGTCGTCGGAGGTTAAACCGAAGGTCTTGATGATGATTCTGGTCTTTTCATCATCGGTAAGTTTATAGAACGGCGCAACCCACGCCTCCGGGGTCAGGGCACAATCTCCTTTTGCGGAAAGTTCGCACGTTCCCCGATCACCGTACAACAATTCGCGTGCTCCGCGCCGCGCGTTGGTCAGGCTGAACGCGAACGCGCATTGCCATCGATAGGGCGCGCTCAATCTGGCGTTGTCGTGGCCAGCGGCCCATGCGTCGGCGCGTAAAGACACGCCATTCATTCGACGGCTCTCGAATGTAAAAATCGCGGTTAGATTGTCCGGGGCGGTCCGTTCGTCCAGCCAATAGTTCGTCTTTCCAGTCGCGAATACGCGGACGGGAGGGGAGCCGGAAAACCAGTTTGTAACATCCACGCAAGGAGCTACTTCGTGGAAAAAAGGCCCTCCGTCGGGCTCCATGTAAAGCCGCCAGTTCAGGAAGTGCTCCATGTCCATTTCGATAAAACGTTCTTCGATGTCGCTCATATCCGCGCCGTAGTCGAAGTTGCGACGTCCCGAGGAGTTCACATGCCGCTCGACTTGCGCCTGTGTGATATGCCCAATCGCGCCATCTTCGCGATACCGCTTCATCATCAGGTTGTAATTGGGGTGGTAGCGCCGCTGGTGACCAATCTGGACTACGAGCCCGGTCTTTTGCGACTCCTTCACCAGATCGCGGGCATCTTTGACCCCCGTGGCCATGGGCGTTTCGCAGAAGACGTGCTTGCCCGCCGCGAGGCAGTCTTTGATTATCGCGGCGTGAGTGTGGGGAGGCGTGGCAATGAGAACGGCCACCAGCTCCTCTTTGGCCAGCATTTCTTTGTAGTCGTAGTAGGTCGACGGCTTCAGGACCTTCTCGAGCGCCTCCATTTGCTCAGGCGCAGGTTTTCTTCCGTCTGGGACGATCAGTCCTGCATTGGCGATCCACGCATGGTTTCGCCCGCCCGTCTGGTGGTGACCGTACACGTCCGCCACCGCCACAATTTCAAAGTCCTTGCTGCCCCACAGCCCTTCGCGGAGGTGCTGCTGGCCCCGTGCCCCTGCGCCGATAATGCCGAGGCGGATCTTGCCGGAATCGCCGTGGGCCGTGCCGTGAATGGAGGTGGCGAGGGCCATGCCCGCCGCCGCGCCGCTTGCGCCGATGAAGTTTCGTCGGGTCATGTCGCTCATGAGTGCCTCCCTGTGCGTGGTGGTCGCCTGGATTGCCCTGGATACTCTTTAAAACGGCTGGGGCGAGGTTTTGGCAGATATAAAATAGGACGGAAAGGTCGGATAGGACCGATTTTGTTTAATCTGTCCTATCCGTCCTATCCGTCCTACAGCCACCGGCTAGTTTTCCGGAAAGTTAAACTTCATCGCCTTCGGCTTACCGTCCACCAAATCCACCTTGATCGCCTTTACTTCCGGGTGCTTTTCGCAGTAAGCCCGCACTTCGTCTTCGTTGTAGATCATGAGGGTCTTGCTGAGCACTTCGCCCCACGCGCCGCCCGGTGTGATGATCATCGTGCCGAGGGTCTCCGCCACGGGGTCGCCCGTGCGCGGGTCGAAGATGTGACTGAAGCGTTTACCGTCCTTTTCGAACACACGCCCTTCGCCGGAGGAGGTGGTGAAGGCTTCATCCTTGATGACGACCTTATCCACGAAGTCTTCCGCGCCGGGGTAGAGTTTGTCGATCACGATGGTCCAGCCCTCGGTGCCGGGCGGTGCGCCAATGGCCACGTAGGAGCTGTCGCCGCCGCTGAGCAATGCGCTTTCGATGCCCGCCGCTTTGATCATGGGCGCCACCACGTCGAGGGCATAGCCTTTGCCTATGCCGCCGAAGTCGAGGCGCACACCCGGCTGGGTGAACTGGACCGTGCGCTTTTCGTAGTCCACCTTCACTTTGTCAAAGCCCACATTCAGCAGGGTGGCCTGGATTTCTTCCGTGCTCGGGAAGTGCTGCTCTTTTCGATAGACCCCCCAGAGCTTCAAGAGCGGGCCGACGGTTACGTCGAAGACACCCCCCGTTTCTTTATAGGCCTCCTCCGAGATGCGCAGGAGCTCCAGCAGGTCGGGGTGGACCTCCACGGGGTCCTCCGCGGCCAGCCGGTTCACCTTGGCAGTGAAGCTGTCCACTTTCCAGTCGCTGATGCGCCGCTCCAGCTCGTCGATACGGTCCAGCGCCGCCATGCCGATATCCGCCAGATCCGTGGCGCTGAATTTGTCCGCGGGAGCATAGAGGGTGATCTCGAACTGCGTCGCCATGAGGTTGCGCGACACCACCTGCTTGAGCATCTCGCCTTCCTCTTCCGCCGCGTGGGCCGGGGGAAAGAAGAGGGCGGCGGCCTCCTCTTTCGGCGCGAGGTTCTTCTTCAGGTCGGCCCAGTTGTCCCTGAGGCCCAGGAAGGCCGCGCCGCACATAACGACGACCGCCGTGATGAGTGTGGTATTCCAGAAGAGGCGCTTGCCGCCCCGGGGCATGGCCTCGCCCATGTAAGCGGGGCTGTTCAGCAGGATAATGAAACCCACGATGGCCACGGGCATGAGCGGGGCGGCCAGGGTGGACGCGGTGACGGCGGCGTACCACGGGAAGGGGTAGAGCACGCCGAGAATGCCGATGGCCGGCAGCAGGGTGAACCACATCCTGGGCTTGCCCTTGTACTCATAGCCGAAGAGCTCGCAGCCGATGAAGCCACTGGCGAGCATATGAGTAATGATGGTGGAGAAGCCGATGGCGAACATGCCCAGGCCGATGAGGAGCAGGGAGAGCACCTTGCCGAGCGTTCCTTCGAGCACGGGGAGGATGGCGCGGATATCCCGGAGCAGCGTGCCCGTTGTGCCGGGTTCGGGGCCGATCGTGTTGGCGACAGCGATAATCATGAAGGAGGTGGCGCAAAGAAACGGGATCATCATGCCGCTGAATAAGTCGAAGTAGGCCAGCTCTTTGTGTTCCTTGCCCCAGTTCTTCTTCAGGAGTGAATAGGGGTAGAGGAAGACCATGTTGATGCCTACGGCGGCCGCAATACCGCCTACGACGGGCTTGACGGCCTCGGCCGGAACGGTGCCCGCCATCCAGGACTTGAAGAAGCTGATACCGGTGACGCCGAGGATAAGTTCCTTCCAATTGATGGGTGTGCTGAAGGCCACCACGGCAAAGGCGATGACGATGCCCCACACGAGCAGCTTTACCAGCATTTCGTATACCTTGAGGCCCTTCGCGCCCTGATCGTAGAGCCGCACTACGAAGCAGGCTGCCGCCAGCACGGTGATGCCGATTAAACCGCGGCCGGCATTGCTGGAAAGGTCCACGCCCACGCCGTTGGCGAGTTCGACCACCCCATTGGCGGTCAGAGAATACTGGGGAATGTGCCAAAGCACGGTGGCCACCAGCGCCGCAATGCCCCAGGCCAGGGCCATGGCGGGGTGGAGCCGGTTCCAGAATACACCATAGGGTTTCTCGCCCGTCTGGCAGGTCTGTTTCGCTACCGCAGCCAGCACGCATATCCCCAGAAAAATGGCCAGGGGCTGCACCCAGAGCAACTGGTAGCCCATAAGCGAGCCCATGAGCACACAGGAGGCTATCGTGCCGCCACCGAGCGTCATGGCGCTCTGCATGTAACCGGGGCCGCTCAGCTTGAGGTAGCCCTTCATACGCGTTAACAGGGGCTTGTCCGCCAGATCGCTCAGATATGCTCTCTCGTCCATGAATCGGAGTCCTTTCGGGGTTTGTGCGGCGGCGCGCGGGGCTCCTGCCTGCTGGAGATATTCTGCGAAGTTAGAGTCTAACATGGGGAAGTTGACGGTTGACAGTTGCCCGCTGTCAACTGTTTTCCGTTGCGGTGAGGCGAGGCATACGTGATAGGATACCCGCCTAACTGCACGGTGCAGCCCGGCCCGGCCGGATGAATAAAGGAAGTAGTGGTTTGAAACGAGCGAACATGGCCCGGCTGATCGATCATACCCAGCTACGGGCCTTTGCAACGGAAGTCGATATCCGCGAGTTGTGCGACGAGGCCCTTGCCTGTAATTTTGCAACCGTGGCGGTCAATCCCGCCTGGACCTCCTTCTGCGCGAAGAAGCTGGCGGGCAGCCGCGTTGGCGTGTGCACCTGCATCGCCTTTCCACTGGGGGCGTCCACCGCCCAGATGAAGGTGGAAGAGGCGAAGGACGCGGTGCGCAACGGGGCCAACGAGATCGACATGGTCATTAATATCGGCGCGCTGAAATCGGGCTATCCCACCTTTGTGGAGCGCGAGATCGCGGCCGTGGTCAAGGCCATCAAGGGCGTGCCCGTCAAGGTCATCCTGGAGACCAGCTACCTCACGCGCGACGAAAAAATCGCCGTGTGCGAGATGAGCAAGCGCGCCGGTGCCGCCTTCGTGAAGACCTCCACGGGCTTTGGTCATGGCGGTGCGACCCCGGAGGACGTGGCGCTGATGAAGTCCGTCGTGGGCGATGCCCTGGGCGTGAAGGCGGCGGGTGGGATCCGGTCTTATGGCGAGGCAATCGCCATGCTGAAGGCCGGCGCGTCCCGCATCGGCACCAGCGCCGGCATCGAGATTCTGGAAGAGATTCCATCGTAGAGAGACACCCGGCCCCCGTGCCGGCGCGTGCGCGGTGGCGCGCCGCGTGAGCGAGGCGATTTTCATGGATGAAGCGATGCGGGCGGGCCTCTCGGGTAAACGCGTGCTGGTGCTCGGTGGTTTAGGTTTTATCGGGAGCAACCTCGCCCTGCGTTGCCTGGCTCTCGGGGCCGAGGTAACGGTCTACGACTCCCTTCTGGAGCATGGCGGCGGCAACCCCATCAATCTGGGGCCACACCTGCGCGCGATCCGCGTAGTTCATAACGACATCCGCGATTACAATCTGGTTAACCGTGAAGTGCGGGGTCAGGATTTCATTTTTAATTGCGCGGGGCACACCTCCCACAGTTATTCGCTGAAAGATCCCTTTCTCGACATTGCCATCAACTGCAAAGGCACCATGAACGTGCTCGAATCCGTGCGCCAGGACAACCCCGCCGCGCGGGTCGTCTATATCGGCACGAGCACCCAGTGCGGCGCCATGCTCGCCAATCCAATCGATGAGATGCACCCCGAGTTTCCCCTCGACATCTATTCGGCCAACAAGAGTGTGGCGGAGAAATACCACCTCATCTATCACGGGGTCCACGGCCTCCGGACGACCGTCGTGCGCCTTGCCAATATCTACGGGCCCCGAGCCAACATCAAGAGCAGCGATGCGGGTGTGCTCAATTTTTTCATCGGACTCGCGTTGCAGGGGCGTCACCTTACCATTTATGGGGAAGGCGCCCAGAAGCGCAATGTACTCTACGTGGACGATTGCGTGGATGCGCTCCTGACCACCGCCCTGGCGGAGTCGACGCTGGGCGAAGTCTATTTCGCCGCCGGTGACGGCGAATTCTCCATTGTCGACTTTGCGCGGCGCGTGGTCGATGTCGTTGGGAAAGGTGGCGTAGATCAGGTGCCCTGGCCCCAGGACTGGGCGGCGATGGATGTGGGGGACGTGTCCATTTCCAACACCCGCATCAAGGCGGCCATACCCTGGGTACCTCGGACTTCCCTGGAGGAGGGACTCGCGCTCACCCGGGATTACTACCGTGAGAATCTGGACGCGTACCTCGGCGCAAAATAGCGTGGCCCGATTTAGCCATAATTTGATCGATTGCGCGACGCCGTTCATACTGGACGGTACGATAACATGGGATGGCGGGGAACTTCTCCCACCCCATTCAAAATGAAACGCCAATGTGAATCCCTGTTCTCAGGCGGCCACAACGTAGATCACCCGGATCCGCAATGTTTGCGGGCCCCTAACGACAGTCAATCCCCCATGGGGAGGAACCCACCCACATGACAGACCTACTTCGTAAGAAATACCTGCTGCAGCTCCTGCTGGCGCCCCTGTTGCTCTTCAGTGCCGCTGCGATAGTCACCGGCTGCGGTGGGGAAGAGGAAGAAGCGCCGCCGACGGAAGAAGTCGCGGTCGTTCCCGCGGAACAGCCCGTCGAAATTCCGGCCAAGCCCGCCGGCCCCCCCATGGCGGAGACCGTGCCTTCGACCCTGCCGGCCCTGGCGTTCATGCCGGCGGAAGCCCAGATCGCCGTGGCCCTGCCCGCCCTGCCCGGACTTCGCGATCGCATCGTACCCCTGGTGAAGGCCCTGTCGGAGCCCGACCGGGACATCGACACGGAACTCAAGCACCTCATCTACGACGCCGCGGACGAGGTCGGCGTCCAGGCCGATACCTACGAAGCCCTTGCGACCGCGCTGGGAGTCGATCCCGCCGCACCGGTTGCGGCCTTTGTGGATCTTTCCAAGACCATCGAATCCGCTGCAGAAGCCAAAGCGAAATACGATGCGATGCTTGCCGAGCAGGCGGCGAAAAAAGCGGCGGCAGCCACCGACACCAGTGCCGCTCCCGAAGGTTCCGATCCCACCGCCGAGGAGTCCGCCGATGAGCCGGAGTTCCAACCCGACTACTTTAAGGACGCAGAAGAGCCCGCCTGGGTTGTGGTGCTCGGCGTGACCGATCCCGCAAAGGCCCGGACCGAAATCGAGCGCATCGCGGCGGCGGACGGCGAGCTCGCTTCCCTTGCCGCAGGCTCCGAAGAAGTTGACGGTATCAGCATCACCACCCGCGAAATCTGGGGCTACTTCACCACCGACAAGCACATCGCCTTCGGTACACTCGACCTGCTTCGCGGCGCTGCGAAGCGTGTGAAGTATCCCGCGACGTTCCGCTATGGCACCATAGAGTGCCCGCCCAAAGTCGCGGACGAAGCCGTGGCCCTGCTGTATGGCGGGCGCTTCCTGCCCATGTTTGAGACGGCCCTTCCCCTCATGGGGCTTGACAGCGGCGCCGAACCCCTCATGACCGCCCAGATGCTCAAGTACAAATCCATGTTCACCGAAGGCGGCGACGATCCGATGGTGCTCACGGCCTCCATCACGGATGGCGAAATTGAACTCCTCTCCCGTATGGACAGCACCACCCACCCCGGCATGATGGAGAAAACCGGACAGCCCGCGCCCCTCCGTCTTGCGCGCTACCTGCCCGAGAACACCCTCGCCCTGATCAGCCTGCGCTTCACCGAGGAGTACAAGAAGCAGCTTCTGGAAGAAGTTGTGCCGGTTCTCGGCGCCTCCAGCGATCCCAACGCCGCCGCCGGCGCCGGCATGGCCACCCAGGTTATCAGCCAGATTGGCGATGAACTCACCATCGGCATTACCGGAGCGCAGGCCGGCCTTCCCGTCATCTATGCCATGGTGGGCCTGGCCCAGCCCGAAGCGACCCAGGGTCTCCTGCAGATGTTTGTGCCGATGCAGGCCGGGGTCGAGCACGAGGGCTACGCCATTGGCAAGCTGCCCACGCCCATCGGTATGGACATCAACCTCAGTTTCGTCGACAACATCCTGCTGGCCACCACCAGCGAGGACGGCGCGAAAGCCGTCATCGACCTGCACAAGGCCCAAAAGGCCTCCCCGCTCTTCGCGGCAATGGAACCTCCACTGGATATTGAAAAGCCGGTTTATCAGACCGTCGTGGTCAACTCGGGCATCATCGATCAGGGTATGGCCGCGGCCGCCATGGTGCCCGGAGCTCCCGTTGCCATGGATCCCGGTCTTGCGCGGATAACCAGCGCGATTCGTGAGATTCGCGCCATTGGCGCGCTTGAGGACACGTGGCTTACCGCCCGCTGGACGGTTTACCTCAACGATCTCGAAGCGGCCATCGCGGCCTCCAAGGTGGCCGGCGAAGCCGCTCCCGCCAGCGAAGGAGCCGCCGTCGAAGGCGATAGCGGCGCACCCGCCGAAGCTTCGGTCGAACCCGCGGTCCAATAACCCTCCCGTAGCGATTCATCCAACACAATCCAGCCCGGCGGGCCCTCCCGCCGGGCTGCTTCGCATCCCCTCGGGCTGGTTGGCGATCCGCAAACTTCTATGTTACTCTTCTGGTCCGAGGAGTGGGGGCGTTTTTCGCTGCGATCCGGGGCGCTTGCCCCGCGTGCGGCGGACAGTGTCGGTTTGGTTTATGGAGTGCGTTCATCGTTGTGAGTACGTCCTTTTTCAGCGAGGAGTTCCCCAGTACCTTCGAGGCCATGACAGCCACCCTCGATCGTGCGGTGGTCGCCTTGCTCGAAGGGGACTGGATACTCGGCGAACAAGTGCCTTGTATCCGGCTGTGCCTGGAAGAGGCCCTGGTCAACGCGGTGCGCCACGGCAACCAGAGTGACGCCAGCCGTCGCGTACGGATTGCCATGACCGCCCGAGACGATGAATGTGTGATTCAAGTCAGAGACGAAGGTGGCGGGTTTCGCGTGGACGACGTTGCGCTGCCCGAGAGTGACCAGTTGGGTGGCCGCGGAATCTGCCTCATACGGCACTACATGGAACACGTGACCTTCGATACCGCCGCCCATTGCCTGGAGATGTCTTTCCGGCGCAAGGCGTGTTGACGGCCCGGCCCGCGTTGTGCGTGCCAGGAATAATGAGCAGTGGTGTTGACAACCTCGGCCTGGCGGGCTGGCCCGCCCATTGAGGAGGAATGCAGGGTATGAGTGAAGCCCATGATCGTATCGTGGATTTTGAGGTACAGGGCAAGATTGTCGTGGGGACAATCCGCACGACCAGTGTGCTCAGCGCCATTAACGTCGCGGAGTTCGGCAACGAAGTGGTCGCGAAAATTGAGGGCAACACCGGGGTAAACCTGCTGTTGAATTTCGAGAATGTGGACTACCTCTCCAGCGCCGTCTTGACGGAATTACTTCGGATCAATAAGGCGATCCAGGAAGCCCAGGGCCAGTTGCGCCTCTGCGGCGTCTCCAAAGTGATCCTCGAAATATTTCAGATCACCAATCTGGACAAGATGTTCGCTATCTATCACGACGACGTGATCGGTGGCGTGCGGCGCTTTGTGCGTTCTCTTGAGGTGGCTGCGGAGGATGCGGCCTGGAAGGATCCGATGTGACGGACGGCCCCGGATTCGGCGTTCGGTGGTTGACGACTTCTCGTCATTGCTGATACGATCCTCGGCTGGTCGTTGTTCAGGTTTCGGCCGTCCAGACACGCGGAATGGCCCATTTCCCCCTTGCGCCTGAAGCGCCGTCGTATAGTCCAAAAAAACAGTTGCCGACGGCATGGGTTCGTGACGGGCGTTCGGAGTGACGTGAATGAGAATTGCAATTGTGGGCACCGGTTACCAAGGCCTCGTTGTGGGCACCTGCCTGGCGGAATCGGGCCATCAGGTCGTCTGTGTGGAGCAGGACGAGGCCCGCGCGGCCTCCCTGCAGACGGGCGAGGTCCCCTTCCATGAGCCCGGTCTCGAAGAACTCCTGTCCCGCAATATCGAAGAAGAGCGCCTCTCTTTCACCACGAACCTGAAGTCCGCGGTCAACGATTGTCTCTGCATCCTCTTCTGCGTGAATCCGCCCGTTTCCGATTCCGGCGAGGTTGACACCACCGGGGTGCTCGATCTCGCGGGCCAGGTCGCGTCGTACATGCCCGGCTATCGCCTCTTCATCAACAAAGGCGCCTGTCCACCCGGGACCGCGACCGCGCTGGACGCCGTTTTTCACCAGCACACAAAACAGCCCTACGACATCATCGTGAATCCCGACTTCCTCAAGGCGGGCAAGGCCATAGACGATTTTATGCAGCCCGATCGCGTCGTCGTCGGCTGCGAAGATGTGCGGGTGCAGGAACTTATTCGCGAGATATACAGCCCGTTCCTCCGCACGGGCCGCCCCATACTCTTCATGAGCAAGGCAAGTGCCGAGATGGCCAAGTACGCCACCACCGTCATGCTCGCCTCCCGTATCTCCATGATGAACCAGCTTGCGGAAATTTGCGCGGCGGTCGGGGCCAACGTGAGCGAGGTCCGGGAGGGCGTCGCAACGGACAGCCGGATCGGGAGCACCTTCCTTTTTCCCGGCCTCGGCTACGGCGGCGTCCACCTGCCGGGCGACGTGGATGCCTGCATCCATTTCGCGGAGGCCCACGGCGTGAATGCGGACCTCATCCAGGCGGTTAAATCGGTGAACCTGCGCTGCCAGGAGCGTTTCGAACGCCAGATTCTCGACTACTATGGCGAGGCCATTGCCGGGAAAACCATTGCCATCTGGGGCGCCACCTTCAAGCCCCGCACCGACGATATCCGGGGTTCCATAGCCCTCCGCATCATTGACAGCCTCCTCGAACGGGGCGCGAAGGTGCAGGCCCACGATCCCGTGGCCGGGCCTGCTCTCGAAGCGCGCTATCAGGGACGAATTGTCGTTGCCCCCAAGTCCTACGACGCCCTTCAAGGGGCCGATGGTCTGGTTATCGCCACCGAATGGAGCAACTACCGTCGGCCCGCCTTCGGGCGCATGGCGGAACTTATGGCCGGGCGCGTAATCTTCGATGGCCGCAATCTCTTCAATCCGGAAGATCTGACGGAGCATGGTTTCACCTATTTCAGTGTCGGGCGATAGCCCGATACGCAAGGACCGGAACCTTGGTTCGGCCGTTGGAGAGGAAGTTCGGACAGCATGGTCGAAGCAGCAACGATAGCGACCTCGATCCGAACCGACCTTAATCTTCACGGCAGATCGCACGCCTGGTTGATGGCGCGTCCATGAGCGACGGCGTAACGATATCCTCGGATGTTCTCGGCAGTGTCTGTCGGACCTTGTGCGCCTCCTTGTCTCCACGGCAGTGCATGAATTTCGCCGCCGGCCTCGATGACAACAATCCCTGGTATTTCGATGATACCCGAGCCGAAGGAATTCTTGCCCACCCCATGCTCGCCGTCGCCCTCACGTGGCCCCTGTCCGCCGCCCACGAGGACGTGTGGGAGGGGGGAGGAATCGCCCCGGAGGCCCGTGCGCGGCAGGTGCACTATAACGAGTCCATCATCTGGCACCGCACGATGGAGGCCGATGCGCACCTCGAAATTGCCGGAAGCATTTGCTCACTTGCGCCGCACCCTGCGGGCGCCCTTGCCGTACTCCGCTACGAGGCCCGGAATCGTCGGGGCGACGCCCTGTTCACCGAGTACGTCACCGGACTGCTCCGTGGCGTTAGTCTGGTGGGCGAAGTGTGCGGCGAAAACGCGGCGCCGAGACTGACGGCCCCCCCACGGCACCTGAGCGGGGCCTGGGAGACGGACCTCCACGTCGGACCATTGGCGGCCCACGTCTACGATGCCTGCAGCAATATTTCCTTTCCGATCCACACGTCGCCCGCCTTCGCACGACAGGTCGGACTTCCCGGCGCGATTTATCAAGGCACCGCCACGCTCGGCCTGGCGGTGCGTGAAATCCTCAATCGTGAAGGCGGTGCCGACCCACGGGTACTCGCCGAACTTCACGGCGCCTTTCGAGGCATGGTCGTTCCGGGTTCGGCGGTAAGACTGTCCATCCTGGGCGTCGGGCTTGAACCAGGCCGAAAGACGGTCTATTTTGAAGTGAAGACGGCAGCAGGCGAATTGGCTGTTCGCGATGGACGGGCCGTGCTTAACCTGACACAATGAACGTATCCCACCTGGAAAGAGGCTGGCATGGCTGAAATAGCTGGAACGCTGCTCTGGCAGCATGTAACGTACTGGGCGCAACAGAATCCCGATGGCGAGGCCCTCGTCTTCAACGATGTCCGCATGACCTGGGCGGAATTCGACGCGCGGGTCGACCGGACGGCACGGGCCTTTCTCGAGGCCGGTGTGCAACGCGGGGATCGCATCGCCATGGTATCCATGGGACGGCCCGAATTCATCATCACCTTCATGGCCGCCGCCAAGGTGGGCGCGACGTGGCTCGGTCTTTCGCCCAAGTTCACCACGGACGAATTGCGCTACATCGTCGGACACTGCCAGCCATCCCTGCTGATCACGCTTCACGAGTATCTCGGTATCGACCTCATCGCCGCAGGCCAGACCTTTGCCGAGGAGTTCCCCTGCATTCACAAGGTGCTCGTCATCGGCAGTCCCCATCCGGATTTCACGCCCTTCGACGAATGGGCCGACCGGGAGCGCCCGGAGTTGGCGGACGCCCTCGCGCAGCGCGTTTCCGAGGTCTGCGATACGGACGAAGTCCTGCTCATGTACACTTCCGGCTCCACCGGCAAACCCAAGGGCGTCCTTCAGACTCACCGCGCCATCATCGAAAACATCCGCGCGGAGATGGCCTTTTTCGGAATCGGCGGCCAGGGCCGACTACTCCTGCACTTCCCGATTAATCACGTTGCGGCGGACGTGGAGATCGGGTTCGCCGCCGTCATGGGCGGCAGCACCCTCGTCTTCATGGATCACTTCGATCCCCAGTCTTCGCTGGAACTCATCGAAAAGGAACGCATCACCATGGTTGGCCAGGTGCCGGTCATGTTCCTCATGCAGTTTCAGGCGCCCAAGTTCAAGGATATGGACTGGAGCCACGTCACCCACTTCGTCTGGGGCGGGGCGGGCGTGCCCCAGCTCGTCCTGGATGTGCTCAAGGGCATCGCCGCCAGGACCGGCGCGCGACTGCTCACGGGCTACGGCTCCACGGAACTCTGCGGCTTTGTCACCTATACCACCGGCGCCGAAGACGACGAGCGGATGGCGAAATCGGTCGGGAAGGTCGTGCCGCCCTTCGAACTCAAAATCGTCGACGCCAGCCGCCAGCCCGTGCCCGTGGGGACGATTGGTGAACTGGCCGTGCGCGGTCCCAGTGTCATGAAGGGCTACCTCAACAACCCCAGGGCCACCCGGGATGTGCTCGACGGGGAAGGGTGGTATTACACCAGCGATCTGGGTTGGGTGGATGACGAAGGGTATGTCTTTCTGTCCGGACGCAGCAGCGAGATGTACAAGTCGGGCGGTGAAAATGTATTTCCCCGGGAAATTGAGGAAGTCCTCGAGTCCCATCCCGCCGTGCTTTTTGCCGCCGTGCTGGGCGTTTCCGATCCCCTCTATCAGGAGGCGGGCCACGGCTTTGTGATGCTCAAGGCGGGCCAGTCCGTCGATGCGGAAACGCTGCGCGAACACTGCAAATTGCACCTCGCCAACTTCAAAGTCCCCAAGAAATTTACCATTGAGAGCGCGCTGCCCCTGCTGCCCAACGGCAAGGTCAACAAGATGGCCCTCCGCGGAAGACTCAATAGCGGCGGCGCGTGATACCGCTCGAGTAAACTGTTCATGCTTGATGTCCTATTGAAATATGTGCCGAAGCATCTGCACCAGGCCTATCTGAGCCTGCTGGCCAATATACCGGAGCACATGACCCGCATCGCGGTTGCGGGGGAGAGTTGCGCCGCCGCCGGATACCTGCTGAAAAAGCGGCCCGGCGTCCAGGTTATCGGGGCCGTTCGCGATCCGAGGCTTGCCCAGGTGGCCGGTCGGGTCCTGGATGCCGTCGCCAGCGACACCGACGAGGTCCCGTCCAGGACGGACCGCGATCTGGATGCCGTGCTTCTCTGCAATGTGGAAGGTGAACGTGACGAGGCGTTCTTCTGGCTGGAGCGGCTTGCCCCGAGGCTCAAAGAACAGGGGATGGTCTGCGTACTTTTCGGAGAGCCGGTCTTCGCCGAGCCCGGTGGCCAGACTATTGCAGACCTCGACCGCGCTGTCGTCGAGGGACTCGGGGACCACGGTTTTTTTGTCTACCAGCGCTGGCTCCTTGAGGATCCCCGGGAGCCTTCGAAAATCCGAAGGGGGACCCTGATCGCGGCCGTCACGCCCGCCTACAATCCGGTCCGGCACGCGAAGGAACTGCTGGAGTCCTCGCGGCCGGAAGCGGCTTATCGTGTGCTGGAAGAGATTCCGGCGCCCTATTTGGCCAACCCCGCGTCGCGCGCGTCCGTAGGGCTTGCGAAACTTGAAGTCCTGGCGGAGTGGATTCGCCTGATTCAAGGGCACGATCAATCGAGCCTGCTCGTTCGCGCGTTGAATGAGTTCTACCAGCTTACCGACGAAGCACCCCGGAATCCGGTTCCCTATCTCGTCATGGCGGAGTGCTGGGAGCGGGTCGGTGATACCGAAATGGCCAGGCGGCTTCTACGGTCGATTGCCCATGCGGTCCCCTCGGGCGCCTTGAAACTTGAGCGCGACCGCCTCGATGCCTTGCCTCGTGACACTTCGGCCCCCTTCGCAACCGTACCGGCGTGGGACGGATCCCGCCCCTTCCGCGTGCTCTACCTGCTCCATCCCCGGCCCCACTATGGCCTCGATGTGCTCTATGACGGGCTGTGCGCGTGCCTGGGGGATGAGAATGTCTTCGACTATCCGTGGAAGGCCACGCTCCACGGCGGGGAGACGCCCGAACACGGCCACTATCCCTGCCGGTTTAATCGCCGGGGCGGAGGTTCGACCCTTCAGGCCATTTGTTCCGCCCTGCGTGAGAAGGCCTTCGACTTCATTCTCTATGGCGATGTGGAGGGTGGCCTGCCGCCCAGCGACGTTCAGGCCATCCTCGATGCGCGCGGTGATTGTCCAATTTTCCTGATGGATGGGTTGGACGAAATGGGCAACTACCGGGCAAGGGTCCAGCACCGCCTTGGCCTGCCCGGGTTTTCCGGCTACTTTAAACGCGAGATGCACCGATGCGTGGATTATGGGATCAATACGTGGCCCATGCCTTTTGCCTATTCCGAGGATCTCGCACTACGGGCGCCGGTCGGCCAGCGTCCCCGCGACTTTTTCTGGGCGGGTCATCGCCGCTTCGGCCAACGCCGTCTGTACCTCGAAGCGCTGGAAGCGCGCTATGGCTGGAATCTCAGTACCCACTACGACCAGGCCGCCTATCAGGCGCGCATCCGCGACAGCCGTATCGGCCTCAACTGTTTCGGCATGGGCTTCGACACGGTGCGCTACTGGGAACTGCCCGCCCAGGGCTGCATGCTCTTGAGCGACCGGCTCCCCATCCACATTCCCTATAACTTTGAGGACGGCGTCCACGCCACCTTTTTCGGGGACCTGGCTGAGCTGCTGGAGAAGGTGGACTACTACCTTAACCGACCGGAAGAAGCCCAGTCCGTCGCGGAAGCGGGCCGCCGTCATTTTCATCAATACCACACGAACCGTGCGCGGGCGGGCCAGTTGCTCGGACGGGTCGAATCTGTGCTGAAGGAACGAGGTGCGTAGACGGGGCCGAATTCGCGGTCAGGGAGTCGTTCTGGGGCCTCGGGTCGTTCCATTGCGAATACCAAACTCGCCCGCTTCCAATCGCGGCCCGATAGAACCACAATTTCTCGTGATCCGGGATAAATATTGACACGAAATGCGGTCGCTCTTGGTATAGTATGTGGTGTTGGGCCATCGTGTCTCGAGTCTCGTCAGACTATCGTTTAATGGGATTCTGTGGTAAAAAGAGGGCATAAATGGACCACCAACTCCGTAAGGGATCGATATAAAGTGCGAAATATGTGTTTCGTGATGCGTGGGGGCCTTGGGCTCTGTCTGATCGCCGGCATCACCCTCCCGGTTACCGCCGATTCCGTAGAGAAAGATAAGCCCTACCGCACCGCTATCGGGGGGACTCCCTGGGTGCCAGCGCCGGGGTTGGTGCCGACGCCCGTTGGCCCCAAGGTCGTCTACGGTACCGATGATCGCATCGATCTGTATGACGAGACGGATCCCGAGCGCCGCGAATGGGCCGCCTCCACCTGCGGACTCGTCAACAATTCGTCGCTACAGGAAAACAACAACGGCACCTACACGTTGCGTACATCCGCCTACGACGTGTGCGATGACGAACCCTTTTCCAGCCAGCCCACGGCCGCCTTCTGCACCGGGTTCATGGTGGGTGAAGATATTATCGCCACGGCGGGGCATTGCTACGATCCGAGCGACCTCAGCAGCACCCGATTCGTTTTCGGGTTTGTCATGGAAGATGCGGATACCCCCGTGCTCACCTTTTCCGAAGATGACGTCTACCAGGGCGTCGAAATCCTGGGGCGCGCGCTGGCGGGTAATCAGGACTATGCGGTGATACGCGTCGACCGCCCGATTGTCGCTCCCGGCGCTCGGGCCTTCTCGCTGCGCCGCGAAGGCGAGATCGCCGTGGGCGCGCCCGTTGGCGTTATCGGGCACCCCGCGGGCCTTCCGCTCAAGCTGGCCTTTGGCGGCAACACCGCCGTTCGCTCCAACGACAACGCGGGCTTCTTCGTGGCAAATCTGGACACCTACGGCGGCAACTCGGGCTCTCCCGTGATTGATCCTCTCACCGGTATGATCGAAGGAATCCTCGTCCGCGGGGAGACCGACTTCGTCACGGTCGGCAATTGCTCCAGGTCCAATGTGGTCTCGAACAGCGGCGGTCGTGGCGAGGATGTAAGCAAGGCCACCAGCTTCATGCAGTTTGTCCCCGAGCTCCTTTCTTCCGATGGCTCGCTCTCCCTCGATCAGGAGCGCTACGGCTGCGACGACGAGATCGTGATCAATCTGGGCGATGCCGACCTTGCGGGTAACCCATCGGTAACGGTGCAACTTGCCACCTCAGGGGGCGATGGGGAAACCGTGACATTGACCGCGTCCCCGGAGGAGGGTGAGTTCTCCGCCTTCATCGCCACACAGTCGGGAGAGGCCACTGTTGGTAATGGTAGCGTGGAGGTGGCTGAAGGCGACCTCATCACCGTGAGTTATGCGGACGCGTTCCACGGGCCGTCCGCGCCCGATCTAGTGACGGTGGAAGCTGCCGTGGATTGTACGGATCCGGTCGTGACCGAGGTGACCGTAACCCAGATAGGGGCCCGCTACGCCACCGTCCAGTTTGAAACCAGCGAAAGCGCACGGGGCGCCGTAGTGGTCGGCACGTCCTGCGGCGAAGCGACCGTTCAGGCCTCCTTCGCCTCGGGATCATCCCACAACGTCCTGGTCCAGGGGCTGTTACCCCTGACCGGCTATCGGTTCTCCATTGAAGTCCAGGATGACGCGGGCAACGGCGTTGTGGCGGACAACGGCGGCGCTTGCTTTTCCTTCGCAACGACCGAGAGCACCGAATACTACACTCAGGTTTTTGCAAGCCAGAGTCCCGATCTCGCAAATAGCACCGTGCGATTCACGCCCGGGGAGGGGGGCGAGGGTTACAGCATCTGCCATGATAATCTGACCGGCCTTCCCGTGGATGATACGGGTGCGACCACACTGGTTCTGTCTGACGATGGATTTGTTCAAATCAACCTGAATAGCGGAGATTTGATTCCCTATTTCGGCGTGGAGTACGACCGTCTATTCGTGAACGCGAACGGAAACGTCACGTTTCATTCGGGGGATTCGTCCTACGATGCCACCGTAGACACGCACTTCAGCGTACCGCGCATTTCTCCCTGCTTGATGGACTTGGTTCCCACTACATCGAGCACGGTATGGTATCGTCGATTGGCGAATCGTTTTGTTGTTACCTGGCAGGGTCTTGCGCACTACCGTCTCGGCGGCAGCAACACAATACAGCTAGAGCTCTTCTTCGACGGGACTATCCGCTTTTCCTATGGGGCGCTGACCGGCCTGCCGTCGGTGGTTGGCCTCTCCGCCGGACAGGGAGCCTTATCCGACTTTACCTCCACGGACCTCAGCGCCCAAGGCCCCTGTGGAGATGGCGCCGAGCGCTACCACAGTGCCGACAGCGATCAGGATTCGTCCATTTCCCTGCAGGAAACCCTGCGGGTCATCCAGTTCTTCAATCTGTCGGCCTACCATTGTGACGACGCCACAGAAGATGGATTTGCCCCAGGGGCGGGGGACGAGTCCTGCACCGCGCATGATTCGGATTACAACCCACAGAACTGGACTACCAGCATGTCCGAGGTGCTCCGGCTCGTCCAGTTCTACAATTCGGCCGGCTACCGCTACGACCCGGCTGCGGGTACAGAGGATGGCTTCGTGCCCATTTCCGCACCCTGACGGGAGCGGGGCCGCGATCCTTTTGCATGGTCCGGTTGAGATCGGTAGACTACCTCTCGCGTGATTTCATTGAATTCATGGGAAGGGTATACCTTGGACAATGCGAAGGGTGTGACCGGGCTTCGGGCGGGGACTGTTCTTTTGACGGCGCTGTCCCTCTCCATCGGATGGGGGATTCGGGGAAACTTCGGCCACGAATACGGCGCCATGATCCCCGGCGCGCTGGCGGCGCTGACCGTGTGCCTCCTCTCCGGGCGAAGGGACTGGCGTGAACGCGCACCCTACTTCGCATTTTTCGGTGCGCTGGGATGGTCCTTCGGCGGTTCCATGTCCTATATGCAGGTCGTCGCCTACACCCATTCTGGACACCTGCCCTCGCAGTTGTTCGGATTCTTCGGACTGTTTGTCCTGGGCTTTCTCTGGTCAAGCATGGGCGGGGCGGGAACAGCCTTTGCCGCCGTGGCGGACAGGCAGCGCCTTAGCGCCGTCTTTCGGCCACTGTGCTGGATCTTTGTGGCCTGGATCATCTACCAGAAGTTCTTCAAGCTTTATCTCGAAACCCTCTATCCCGCTGATTTCGACGCCACCTGGTCCCGGCAGGCCGCCCACACCTACTGGTTCGACTCGGACTGGATGGAAGCGCCACCGCCCTGCTGGCCCTCCTCGCGTTCGAATTGTGGGACAACCGCGAGAGGCATCTGACACGTTTCCGCCCACTCTGGGCAGGGCTGGTTGTCCTTGCCGGGGCTTCTGCGGGTACGCTGGCCGGATTGAGCCGGGAGGCCGCCATGACCGTTGGCGCACCCGCAACCGATGCTATCACACCGCTCTTCGTTCCGCTCTGTGCCCTCGCTGGTGCCCTCGGCTTCTATCTCGTCGTTCTCCTTCGACTTATTCCGCTCTTTGTGGCCGCGGGGGCTGTTATCGGATTCGGCGCGCAGTTACGGGCGGAGCAATGGGGCTGGACTCCCTATATTGCGCAGGCCCTCCTGCACTATCAGGTGAGTCCCGAGTTCGTCGCTCGGGCCGCAGCCGAGCGCGGTATCAGCGAGGCCGCTGTGCTGGCCGACCAACTCATCAACTGGCCCAACCTGGTCCTTTTCTACCCCCAGTACATCGGCTGCTTCGTCGGAGGACTCGCAGGGCTCTCGGCCTACTTCCTGCGCTTCGGCCGCTTTGCGTCGGGGGCTTCTCTGCTGCTTTACATGGCGGTGGGCTGGTTTGCCGCATTCCTCTTCTTTCCCGTACTACTGGGGCATCCGGTCTACGAGTGGCCCATGATTTTCCGCATGACCCCGCCGCGGGGAGACAACTGGGCGGGCGTGCTCGGTGTCGCCATCGGCACGGGCGTATGGATGGTGCGCTACCGCTATATTGCCGTGCTCCACGCCATGCTTGTAACCGGTTTCCTCGGCGGCTTCGGATTTGCGGGCGGCGCCCTGATCAAACTCATGCTCGTGCGTCCCGGCAACGCCCAGGTGGAATCGGATCCCGCCGTGATCGAGCGCTGGGCACATTGGCAGCAGGCCAACTGGCACAGCGTCATGGAACAGACCGACGGATTCCTCTTTGGCATCGGCCTCGCCATCGCCATGGGTCTTCTGGCGAGGAAGGCGGGGCGGAACGACGGCCCCCCCGCGCCGGGTTCGTGGACGACAGTTTTCGCCACCGGCTTTGTGCTCTTTGGCGTGATTTACCTCAATATGTACAAGAACGTCGTGGAGTGGGTGAAGCAGGGCCTCATGCCGGAGAACATGCCCGCGCCCCTCATTGGGTCGATGAGTCTTTCGGCCTGGGGCTGGTTCAATCTCTTCTTCGCTATCGTCGCCTTGGTCGGTATCGGCCTGATGTTCGCCCACCAGCGGCGCGCTTTCCCGCTGGTGCCTCCGGTCGCCCTGGGGCGGGGACAGATGCTCTATATCGCACTACTGGCCACGGTGGTGGCCATGAACTTCGAGCGGGCCATCGCGGGTTTCACGGACCAGCGCCTGATCACGGAGGGGTTGATTCTGGTCAATGGCGCGGCAGCCGTACTTCTGGTGTTGCTTCTGCCGAGGCCGGACGTGACCGCACCGGCCTGCGGGCTCATCGACTATGGGCCATCCCTGATTCGCAGCGCGTACCTGGGACTCATCCTGGTCCTGATGACCACCTTTGGCATGGCCGGTATCGTTCGCGCGGTCTACGGAGATGCGTATGCCGGCCACGCCGGAAAGCACCATCGCTTCGGAAGTGACGCCGAATGGCGGATTAAGCCCACGGAGAAAAGCAGTAAGCACAGTTGAAGAGCCGACAGTCCGAGATTGACAGGTGGATGATTCTTTGTTAGGATCACAGAGTTAGGCACGATTAAAAAATAAATTAACAGATATGAAATTCGCACAGCAAGGAAAAGCTTTACAAAATAGTACTATGCGCTAAATTGCGCATTGCTGTATAGTATTCGACAGGATGGATGCGCACGTTATATCGCAAGTAGCGGAGCAATCGGGAAAAGCGGGTTCGGAGGACCAGGGAATGAGGAGCATTTTTCGGGGTTTGGTGTTGGGCGTATCGGCTGGTCTGGTGACCGCCGCAGGTGCCGAACTGCAGAATATGGAGGTGGGCGGTCAGATCATCGTGCTGGGCGAATACTACACCAACATCGCGCCCAGCGATGATGGGCTCCGAATTCCCGCATCGTGGCTCCGAGGGCGCCCCATCGGTACGGGGCTCGGCGAGGGGATCTTGAGCGGATTCGCCTTTGATCGGGATGAGCTCGACAGCGCCGCCGTCTCGCAATGGACCCGTTTCAGCGTGGAGGCGGACTTCACCGAAGGGGTATCCACCTACATCGAATTTGATCATGTTGGCGTTTGGGGTTCGACGTTTCGGTCAAACTACATCACCGGAGTCGATGCGGTCGGCGCCGACGCGGTGAAATTGTATCAAGCCTATATCCAGACGGAAGAAACTTTCGGCCAGCCCCTGTCGCTGCGCCTGGGTCGCCAGGAACTGCGCCTCGGCAGCGAATGGCTCTCCGGCGGCAACGATGACGGACCCGCACCTTCCTGGGGCCTCTCCTTCGATGGCGCACGGGCGACCTATGGCCTCGACGATATCACTGTCGATGCCTGGGCGATGAAACTCGTTGAGGACACGACCGGGGAGCAAGACGGGGATACGAACTTCTACGGTGTTTACGGCAGCTTTACCGGTATCGAGAATCTGACCCTGGATGCCTACTGGATGTACATACACGACGGGGCTTCGTTGAACGACACAACCGGCTCCATCCTCACGGAAGGTATCGAAGATATTTTTGGCGTGGATGCCTACGAGGCGACCCGCCTTCACACCCTCGGACTTCGCGCCAACGCCGTAATGGGGCGCTGGGATCTGGAAGCGGAACTGGCCTACCAGTTTGGCGAGGCCAGCCAGGCGGGATCCCTGTTCCGTCCCGTCTTCTACGGCGATGACCGCGCGGAATACGACAATCTCGGCCTGAACCTGCAGTTGGGGTATGCGCTGGATATCACCTGGGATCCCCGGTTCTACGTGGCCTTCGCCTGGCTCGAAGGTGAGGACAACCGCGATATCACCGCCCTCGATCGCGCCGCATCGATCCTCAATCCCTTCTACACGCGCGAGGCCAGCGTCAGCTTCAACCGCCTCTTCAGCAATTGGTCCTACAGCGGTGTGCTCGATGGCACGGACCTGAGCAACGCCTATATATTCCACACCGGCGTCAACCTGCTGCCCACCGAGAAGATCGAAGTGGCCTTCGACCTCGGCTATTACCTGGCCGACGAGACCTTCGACCAGCCGCGCCTCTTCCTCTTCCCCTTCTGGACCCGGGAATCGGACAACGAGCTGGGCTTCGAGTTCGATATCTCCATGACCTACAACTACAGCGAAGACCTCTATTTCTCCATCGGTTGGGACCATCTTTTCGTTGGTGACGGTCTCGAAGAGGGTAACTTCATCGGCGGAAACGGCTTGGATTTTGTAGGCGGAAGCGACAGCGACGATGTGGACTACCTGTACTTCGAGACGGGCATATTCTTCTAGCAGTGGCCACCTTAAGTGGCGGGTGATCAGGGCAGCGAACCACTGGGCGGATGAGGCGCCGCTTTGTTGAGTTCCAACAGGAAGGTAGCACCAGTTCATGAAAAAGCACGGTTTCATTGGCAGTATACGTGGAAAAATCATCGGGGCGTTCGTGGCGATGGCGGTTTTTGTGCTGGCCTGCGGCTGCGCCGGGCTCTGGGGAGCCAATAGCCTGAAGCAGGTCCTTGATTTTCTCTCCGGGCCGGCCTGGTCCACCGCCGATGGGGCGATGGAGGGAACGATCGGACTCGAACTGCAGATGCTGGCCATGCGCAATATCATGGCGGGCGTTGACCTTGAGGAAAACGAGAAGCGCTTGAAGGATGGGCAGGCGCTGGCCGCGACGGCCTACGCGCGGGCCATTGACGCGAAACTTCTCGATGATTCGCTCAATAAGAATTTTCAGACGGCATTGAAGAATTACGGCGACCGGCTCGAAGCGCTCCGCACGACCAACTCGACCTTTGTGGAAGCCCAGGATGCCTTCGACGGGCACACGACCGCCTTTGTGGAATTTCTGGTCCACATGGAGGAGTTGGGAGACGGCGCGGTTGAATCCCTTATTGCAAGCCCCGATGAATCCACGACATGGAACACCGGGCTCTCCACGAAGTGGGCCGCGGCGGATGGCGGTATGGAGTCCACGATTGGCTATTACCAACAGTTATATTTCCTGGAGCAGTTGCGCGCGGGCGGGGACCCGGCGCGTTGCCAGGAAGGTCTCACGCGAGGTCGTGAGTTCCAAGCCGAGGCCGCGGCGGAGATGCTCGAGACCGGTCTTTTCGACGTGCCCGCAGACGACGCGGGCTTTGCCGGAAAGACTATGGCTGCGGCGTACAACGAGCTCTTCACAAAGCACACCGAGCTAATGGATAGCTATGTAACCCACTACCTCGACCTCGCGAAAGTGGACCGGGAGTACCAGGCCGCCGCGACGGAAGTGCTGGGCATCGCGGAGGAATTTGAGGAGGCCGGGGATCAGGCGGTTGAAGGCCAGGAACAGATCATCGAGGGAACGAAATCGCGGGTATACCTTGTGATTTGTGCCATCATGCTGGTCAGCTTGCTGCTGGCCGCCGTGGGGGCCTGGGCCGTCTCTCATCTCGTGAGCCGACCCATCGCCCTCGTTGTGGAGCGTCTCCGGGATATCGCCGAGGGCGAGGGAGACTTGACCCGGCGCATTGCCATGAACCGAAACGACGAGATCGGCCAGCTCGGCCACTGGTTCGACACATTTCTCGGAAAGCTCCAGGGGATCATCCGGCAGGTTAGTGAAAGCACCGAAGATCTCTCCCGCTCCTCGGGTGCCCTGGCCGCGACTTCCAGCGAGATGTCTTCCGGCGCATTGCGCATGAGCGAACAGTCCCAGAGTGCCGCCTCGATCAGTGAATCGACCGCCGCTCGAATCCAGAGCGTGGCCGCCAGCACGGAAGAGGTAAGCAGCAACAGTCACGTGGTGGCGTCGGCGGCGGAGGAAGTCTCCTCAAACCTGACGACCGTGAGCGCGGCGGTGGAGGAGGTGTCGGCGAGTATGGAAACCATCGCGGGCTCCATGGGCGAGATGTCCAGTTCGGTGGGTTCCGTGGCTGCGGCGGTGGAGGAGATGTCCTCGTCGCTCGCCGAGGTATCCCACAGCACGAGTGCGGCCGCGCGGACCGCCGGCGAAGCGACCGATCAGGCGAATGCCGCGGCGAAGACGGTACACCGCCTCGGCGAGGCCGCCAATCAGATCGACAAAGTTGTGGACCTTATCAAGGGTATCGCGGCCCAGACCAATCTACTTGCGCTGAACGCGACGATCGAGGCGGCCTCCGCGGGCGAGGCGGGCAAGGGCTTCGCCGTGGTGGCGAACGAAGTGAAGGAGCTGGCGAAGCAGACTTCATCGGCGACGGAAGAAATCCGCATGAAGATCGAGGAAATGCAGTCCAATACAGGCCAGGCGGTCACCGCGATCAATGGGATAGTCGCCACCATCACCGATCTGAATCACGCCTTCGGTGCGACGGCCCGGATGGTGGAAGAACAGAACAGCACGATTAACGAGATCGCCCGCAATATTGGCCGCGCGGCCTCGGGTGCGGACGAAGTCACCCGCACGGTGCAGCAGGCCGCCATGGGTTCATCGGAAGTGGCCCGCAACGTTCAGGAAGCCACGGCGGGCGTGAATGAGATTGCGCGGAATGTCGCAGAGCTCGCCCAGGGCGCGAACAGTATCGCGGAGAACATCGGCGAGGCCTCGCGGGGAATGAGTGACGTGGCGGATATCGTGGTGGTGGTGAACAGCGCGGCGGCGGACACCAAGCACGGCGCGGATGATGTGAAACATGCCGCATCCGATCTCTCCGAGCTCTCCGGGCGCTTGAAGGAGCTCATGGGACAGTTCAGCGTGTAAGATCGGGGTACGGACGCGCGCTCTTCCCAGTGGATGAGTGTGAAGACCTCGGCTAACCGGGTCACGATGCCGCCAGGGCCGAGGTTGTCCTTTGATTGTTCGGGTGCTTCGCGATTTTGGGGGCTTGCATGCTCCTGAGCTCGTGCCCTTTTGGATTGGCGGTATAGGGCTTTGGGGGCCCTGTTGTTGCAGATGTACCTGCAATCAGCGATGCAACCCGTCGTGCCGTTCGCACACTCAATCGAAGAGCACCACTTCCACCCGGTTCTTGTTCACGCCGCCGGGGTGAAAGATCACGAGGTCCATGCGTTCGTCGCTGCGCAGTGCGGCTGGCCTTGCCTGGCCGAAACTGGGCACGTCCACCACCACCGATGGCGCTGATCCGATGATCGTCTTGCCATCGCCATAGTACACCGCCAGGGCGTCGGCCGCGCGGCTGAAGGCAATGTCCATGTGCTTGTCCCCGTTAAAATCCCCCATGGCATAGGCGGTCTGCTCCCGGCCCTCCGGCGCATCCATGGTGAGGGAAGTCTTGAAAGCCGGTGCGTCGCCGAAGCCTCCGTCCGCATAGGGGTAGACGTCCACATCCGCGGACACTTTTCCCCTTGCGAAGAAACTGACGATATTCTTCACACCAAAGGGTACATTGATAATGATGATGTCCTTGTTTCCGTCGCCGTTCATATCCTTGATCGCGGGACTTACCAGCGACCCCTTTGCGACGAAGGTCGCCGAAGGCTTTTCAGGGTACTGGTACGGCGCACTGGCCAGATAGACCTGCGTCTGGGCTTCAAGTTTGGCCGTGCCCCGGGTCTGAGTAACCACCAGATCGGGAAAGCCATCGCTGTTCAAATCGTCCATCCGCGAGCTGGCCTCCCACTTTTCCTCCAGGTTCACCGGGATCTTGAAGCGCCAGTTTTCCGCCCAGCCCTCGCCATGGGCAAAGTCCGCGAACTCATCGCTGAGCATCGCCAGGCCCTTGGTCGTGCTACCGGGTATATCGTAGGGCAACATGGCCGGAAAGCGGTTGTAGACGTAGACGCTGCTCCCGCGCCGCAACTCGCTGTACATGTCGCAGGCCACCCCCGCCACCAGCTCCGTACCGTGGCGCAGTTCATAACCCTCGGGCACGGGTACGAGCCATTCCTCGACGCCGTCGCCATTCATATCGGCCGCGCCATCGGTCAGGAAGACCGGATTCTTGGAGCCGGTGGGATAGAGGGAGAAGAACTCCGGTGAGGAGGCTCTTGCAAAGGTTCCGCCACTATAGGAAAAGACATCCGCCCCGCGTGCGTGGACGGCCACCAGTTCCCGGGGAGCCGCGCCATCGTTCTCGGCGAAAAAGAGGGCGCCGATCCGGGAGTCCAGGGGCAGCACCTGCGTCGGCTTGTCCGGGTATTGGCCGCCGGTCGTGGCGATGAAGATAGCCACTTCCTTCTTCAACGGGTGGCTTGTTTCATCGCAGGCCAGCAGGAGCAGATCTTTAACGCCGTCGGCGTTCAAATCTTCGGTGGCCACGTCCCACACGGGAAGCCCGTTCGCCAGCGCATAGGTTGTCGGTGTCGCCGCCGCTTCAAACGGCCCCCAGATCAGTAGCCCCGCTACGGTGGCAAATACCAGCTTCAGCGCCAAACGATTCGAATAGCCAGACTGCAAGACGTGTCTCCATGGCCGCAACGAAGACGGCCTTTGCCGGGGCTTATTCCCATTATGTACGGAGACAGGGACGAAACGTTACAGGAGCTTATTCATTTTCTGCCGGAGCGCCTCGCTCTTTCGAAGGGCGGCCTCCAGTTCCTCAATGTGCGCTTCGTCCTTCGCTTTGCGCGCCAGGGCGAGCGCTTCCACCAGCATTTCCGTCATGTTTTTCATCTGGGCGGCGATGATATCCGCCATTTGCTCTTTCGTGGGGACCCGCGAATTGAGGATGGCCCGGGGGCCCATGTTGATCCCCGCCTCGCCAAAGGTGTCCTGACCGATTTCTTCTCCCTCTTCGGGGCCTTCCACCACCTTGACCAATTCGTGGGGCCGCAGGAAATCGAGGAGCTCCTGCCGCTCCAATTTGCCACACTCGGGATCGCGGCGGCAGAATTCAAGGAGCGTGTCGATCGGCACCAGTGGGTTCGGGGCCTGGCGCAGGTAGTTCAAGCATTTCTCTTCGATGGTTTCAAGGTTCATACCCGTTCTCCTCGGAAAGGGGACGATATTCTCTCGGTTGGATTCCATGGGGAACTCCTGGCGAAGGCGAAAAAGTGGCTGGGGCGGCTAGTGTGCCTCCTCCAGCAGATCCACCGGGGTCAATGTCCACGTTTCCGTGTTCAGGGCAAAGCTCTTGATCTCATAGGGGCCAAACTTCACCCGCATCTCCTGTTCCATCAGGGGCAGGCAAAGGCTCGTGCTGGTTTCCACGCCGGCCGTCTCATAGCCACGGAGGATCATACCCGTACCATCTTCATGCTGCTTGAACACCGACAGCACCACATTGGGGGCGTCCACTTCCAGCATGCTTCCCGCGCGCGGGCGCTTGCCCACGTGGGCCGATTCGATATGGGGGATGCATGGCGCATTGTGGGCCCAGGCTTGTCGCGGAACGCGGGCCTCGCGCCAGCCGCCGACGTGGGGGAGGATCTGCAGATGGAAGCGGTGCCAGCCCTGGTCCATGATGGGCTGGCGCGAGTCCGACGAGTAGCGGACGGGGTCGTGATGGGCATAGGCCGGGCTGCGCAGCAGGGTCATGCGCATCACATCTTCTTTGACGTCGAAGCCGTACTGGCCATCGTTCAGGATGGCGAGGCCATAGGGCGTACCACCCACATCGCCGCTGAGGTCAAACCACTGCTGGCCCGACTCTTCATAGCCCGTCGACTCGCGCACTTGATGGGCATAGGCCGTTTCAAAGGTCGCGTCGCCGTGAGCGATTCGCGTTTCAAAGCACAGCTTCAGGGCGTGGTAGGCCTCCTGCCAGTTCACGCGAAGGCGGACATCGATCCGGGGGCAATCGCGGTACACGGTCAATTCCTGAATGGCCTGCGACTTGCCAAAGGTGGTGGTGACCTCAATCGTCGCCAGCACGTCGCCCTGCTCCACCAGCCGGAGGCGCGCCTGGCCGAATCGGCCCGCCTCGATATTGAACTCCTTCAGCGAATGTCCCCAGGTGTCCGAGGTATCCACCATGGCCGCAAGGGTAAGCCCGCCGTGGAGCACTTCTGTGCGACTGAGCTTGTCATAGAGACGCGTGATGTTGCCATCGCCGGGATCGAGTTCAATGCGCCACCAGTGATTCTCCAGCGTGCAGCGATCTGCGGACAGCGGATTGTGGGAGCGGGTGTTGGAGAGGCCGGAGCGCGCGTGGAAACAGCGATAGCCCAGCGCCGGTATCTCGGCCACGAAGGCGTAGCGATCCCCGGCGAAGGGCATTTTGCTGAGAATCTCGCCCTTCACCTCCTGCACAGGAACGGCGATCTCGTTCTCGTCGACCAGGTGGAGGGGCCCTTCCAGTTCGCGGCGGATGATGCCTGATGCGAGAAGGGGCTGGGTCACCGGCCACGGCAGGGGATTGAAGACGACAATCGTGTTTCCTTCCGGCGTGGTGTCGATGTCACGGGCGATGGTCTGGATCGATTCGTTGATGATGGTCTTGGCCGCATGGCGCGCCGCGCCAATCTGGTCGCGGGTGTCCTCGTAGGAGGACTCCAGACTCGTGCCCGCGAGGATGTCGTGGAAATGATTGTAGAGCAGGTTGCGCCACGCTTCCGACAGTGTTTCCCGCGGGTAGTCGGTGGCGCGCAGGAGCCAGGCCATGCTCGCCAGGCGTTCCGCGTTGAGCAGGGCATGCTCCGTTTCGCGGTTCCACTTCTTTACACCGGCGTGAACGCTGTAGCAGCCTCGGGCGTGACACTGGAGCTCGTTCCGATCCACATAAAAGGTCTCTGGGTCGAGATCCTTCTGAATCGCGTCGAAATACGTTTCCAGCGTCGAAAAGACGGGCTTCAACGGGCCGTTTTCCGCCTGGAGGGCCTGAATATCGGCAATGGCGGCGCGGGTGGGGCCGCCGCCGTGATTGCCCACGCCATAGAAACCCAGGATTTGCGTTTGCCCCGGATTCAACTGGGGATTGTTGGGCACCGACTCCATCCGCTCCCGGGTGCTGTACCAGCAGTTGTAGTCCGGCCCCAGATTACTCGTCAGCACGCGGCTGCCGTCGGGCGCTTCCCACCAGAAGGTCGTGCCCCCGGGATAGTCCCGTTCCACCACCGCCATGGGCCGCATGAACATGTAGTAGTTCAGTCCCAGCCCCCGCAGGATCTGGGGCAGGTTTCCGGGGTGGCCAAAGGTGTCGGGATTGAAGCCGATGACGGCCTTTTTGCCGAATTCCCGCTGGAAAAAGCGTTGGCCGTGAAGTCCGTGGCGCACCAGCGATTCCCCGGAGGGAACATTGCAGTCCGGCTCGATCCACATGCCGCCCGCGATTTCCCAGCGGCCCTCTTCCACACGGCTCCGGATCTCCTCGAACATGTCCGGGTCGGCCGCTTTCACCCAGGCGTAGAAACAGGGGCTGCTCGCCGTGAAGCGAAATTCAGGGGTCTCATTCATGCGATCAAGGGCGCTGCGAAAGGTCGCCCGGACCTCTTCGTATCCTTCGGTCCAACGCCAGAGCCACGTCGGGTCGATGTGGCCGTGGCCGATCATGTGGAGGGTGAGGGGCGTGGCGTTGGCGCTCAAAACGGGAATCTCCGCAACAGTGGACAATGGACAATGACAGCGTTATAGGACAAATAGGACCGATACGACTGATGGGCAATATCCGTCCTATCGGTCCCATCCGTCCTATTGGCCTGAAGCATCACCCCTGCGGGAACAGATACTCCGCCAGGGCCTTCGCTTCGGTAAAGTCGGGCACGATGATGTCCGCACCAGCCTTGATCAGGCGGGTGCGCTTTTCTTCATCGAGGCCGAATCCGCGCTTTTCGTCGGAGGCGATACCGAGGGCGATACCGCCGACCGCCTTCACATTGCGCAGTTCCACCGGGCCGTCGCCGACGGCAAGCACTTCGGGGCCACTGAGGTTGTGCTGCTTCACCAGATCGTTGATGATCTGTTCCTTCGAGTATTCGGCGAAGGTGCGAAGGGCGCCCCAGATTTCGATGAAATAGGGCGCCACACCGAGCTTGTCGGCTTCGTTGCGCACGTCGTCGCGATCGGTTCCGCTGAAGACGTACAACTCCAGGCCCTCGTGCTGGGAGATGATGTCGAGGAAATCAACCGAGCCCGCGACAATCGCCTTTTCGCGCGGGAGTTCGCCGGAGGCCAGGCGTGCCAGGCGTTCACGCACGGGAACCATGAGGCGGTCGAGGTAGACCTTTTTGTATTCCTGGGCGTCGAGCACTTCGGCTTCGGGCACAAAACCATACTCACGCACCATTTCCACCAGTCGCTCCATCTGGAGGATCGTCTGGATGCCCGTAGTCTCGTCGATCATGTCGCGGACCGCGGCTTCAATTTCCGGCGTGGGGGTGGTGGACCCGCAGATCATTTCCACGCACACGGGGTGCATGATGTCCTGCCAGCCTTCGCGCAAAATGCTGATCGTGCCGTCAAAGTCGAAAAGACCGTATTTGATCTTGCCCCGCTCGAATTCGTTGATGATTTCGATCTGGGTGCCGGGCAGATAATTCCTGCTCATACTGCTTCACTCCTGGTGGACTGAGATTTAAGGTGTTGCCTGGATGCCGTCACGATAGCGGTGACACAAACATCAAAAGAATTTCGATTTTATGGAGCGGGGGCTTTCCAGCCCCCATTTTCGTGCAACGTGGTTGCAGGAGAAAGGTCTGGAGCACCGTCAAGATCACCTATTTCCAAAGGGGGCTGGAAAGCCCCCTCTCCATACTTCCATTGGCAACTTTTCATGGAGAAAAGCGGTGAACCGTGGAAGCGGAAAGGCCCCTAGTCTACCATGAACTCCACCAGACTGTGTACTGGCACGGGGTCGAGGCGCTTCCGTCCACCCAGGGGCGGCAGCTCCACCACGAAGGCCGCTTCCGTCACCCGGCCCCCCAGGCGCTCGATGAGGCGCACCACCGCACCCACGGTGCCGCCGGTGGCGAGGAGGTCGTCGATAATTACCATGGAGTCGCCCGGTTTGACGGAATCGCGGTGCATTTCGACGATGGCCGTGCCGTATTCCAGCTCATACTCCTCCGAGATGGTGTCGGCGGGGAGCTTGCCCTTCTTGCGCGCGGTGATCAGGGGCAGGCCCATTTCATGGGCCAGGGAAGCGGCAAAAATGAAGCCGCGGGCATCCACACCCACGATAGCGTCCACCTGAAGCGCTGTGTAGCGCGCCTTGAACTGGCTGATCACGTAGCGGAAGGCCTCGGGTACCAGAAGGAGCGTGGTAATATCCTTGAACTGGATGCCCGGCTTGGGAAAATCGGGTACATTGCGGATGTGCTGGGCGAGGTCCATGGGGGTTCCTGGGGCGTTGCGCCACCGCCCCGGCTCAGGGGCGGAAGTCGTCTTCGTGGGCGGAGGCGTAGACCCGGAGGCGCTTCATCACATCCTTTTCGATTTGACGTATGCGCTCCCGAGTAAGCTTGTATTTCTTGCCCGTTTCTTCAAGGGTGTGGGCCTTGCCGTCGTACAGGCCATAGCGGTAGCGAATGATATTGGCTTCCCGCTCCGTCAACTGAGTCATGAGCTCCGACATCTGCTGGTCCAGCTCAATCTGTTCGATTGCTCGATCAACGCGCAGCGGTTCTATACTCTCCGGGATGCCCCGATCTCCTTCGGAATCCGTGGTCTGAATGCGTTCCAGCGGGGTGATGACGTCCGCAAATTCCTGAAGTCGACGTGCTTCGGCGACCTTGATGCCCAGATTCTTCGCCACAGCGTCAATATCCGGGTACTTGCCGGACTTGATATATTCGGACTCTACGAATTTCTTATACCGGGCCACGTTGTCCGTGATGTACACGGGGATACGCACCGTGCGTCCGTGGTTGGAGAGGGAGCGGGTCACTGCCTGGCGAATCCACCACGTGGCGTAGGTGGAGAACTTGCAGCCCCGATCCGGGTCGTAACGTTCCACGGCCTTCATCAGGCCGAGGTTGCCTTCCTCGATCAGGTCCATCAAGGGCAATCCGTAGTACAGGTACTTCTTGGCAATGCTCACCACCAGCCGCAAGTTGGATACGATCAGCTTTTTGCGCGCCGCAGCCTCGCCTGCCAGGGCCAGCTTCGAAAGACGGATTTCCTCAGACGGAGAGAGCAGCGGAATCTTGGAGATTTCCGCCAGATAGGTGCTGAGGCCATTTTCACGCGTATCAGACATGGACGCTCTTCAGGGTAAAAGCCCGGAGTTTCGACTGGAACAAGCCGATCTATTCAAGGAACTGAATTCATGAGTCGGATTTTTTCATATCAGAGCAACATTCTTTACAAAAGCTGAGAATTATGTCTACTCTCGACTACATGATACAAAACAAGGCTGGGCGGTTCAAGGCCGAGGGGTACTGTAATTTTGACCGAAGAAACAGAATTCGCAGGCTGTGTCAATATATTATGTTCGCCCCCCCCCTTCGTATCAGCCGTGGTCGCGGTTGACAAGTCGCGTCACGGAAATGGACAATACTTGGCTATGCTCGATCCCAATGAACGCTATATGACCTACGCCCTCCGGGAAGCCCAACTGGCCATGGACCAGGGAGAAGTCCCCGTTGGCTGTGTGATAGTCCACGAGGGCGAGATAATCGCCAAGGCCCACAATCAGCGGGAAACCCTCCAGGACCCCACGGCCCATGCCGAGGTGATTGCCATCACGGCGGCCGCCGCGCGGCTGGGCAGTTGGCGGCTGGAAAACACCCAGATGTACGTGACGTTGGAGCCCTGCCCCATGTGCGCCGGGGCCATCATCCTTTCGCGGATTCCCGAGGTTCACTTCGGGGCGAGCGATCCAAAGGCCGGCGCCTGCGGCAGCCTGCTTAACTTGTTGGGTGATGACCGCTTTAACCACCAACCGACACTTCATCGGGGCCTGATGGCCGATCAGTGTGGCGGTCTACTGACCAGCTTCTTCAGGAGCATCCGCGACGGAAGCCGTGCGAGGCGGAACTAGTCCGCCGTACAGGTGACAAGTAGTCAAAACATTTTTGCCTTCGCCCGAGTCTAACGACCGTTATATGGACCAACCCCCGGAGAGAGCCTCATGTTGCGAAACCCCAAGTACCTGATTCCCGTCCTCTTGCTGGCGCTTCTGTCAGCCCTGCCCGCGTCCGCCCTCAAGGTGGGAACTGGCGTCCGTGTTATTACCCCGAAAACCCTGATGCCCATATCGGGTGGTGTGGGAATTCCCGAACCCGCTACCGGTGTGCAGGGCGATCTCTTTGCCCGAGCCATCGCCTTTGAAGATGGCGATGTACGCGTCGCTCTGGTGAGTCTGGACTGCCTGGGCTTTCCAGGCATCCTGGGCGACCAGGTTCGGGCCAAGGTGACGGGTATTCCCGGCACGAACATTTTGATTGGCGCGACCCACACCCACAGCGGACCGGATCTCTATGCCTTCCCCGACGGCCAGGGTGGCCATAACGGCGACATGGAATATATCGCCTGGGTCGTGGACGAGACGGCGGCCGCGATCAATGAGGCGGTGAAGAATCTGGAGCCGGCGGCCCTGAAGATTGCCGTGGGCGAGGCGAAGGGCAAGATCGCGTACAACTATTACGCGCCGGAACTCTACGACCCCCGATGCGGTGTGATCCAGGCGGTGGATCCCGAGGCGGGCAAGGTTATTGCCACGCTGGTGAACTATGCGAGTCACCCGGAAGTCATGGGGACGGGTCGCAAGACCATCAGCCCCGATTTCTGCGGCCCGCTCTACGACCGGATCGAGGCGGCCACGGGCGCCATGGCCATGTTCATGAACGGCGCCCAGGGCGGCATGGTGACGGCCGACTGCCGCGGCGAAAATGGGGAAGACGTGCAGACCTGGGATGAGTGCATTCGCATCGGCAACCTGCTGGCGGATGAGGCCCTGCGGATCGTGAAAGACGCGCCCCGCCAGGAACAGCCCGCGCTCTACTGCGCCGCGGAGCGCCTCGAGTTTCCCATTACGAGCCCCCTGATCAAGCAGTTGTTCGGGGCCTCCGGCCTGGATTACAGCAGCGTGTCCGACGGCACCACGATTTCCACCCAGATGAATCTGGTGAACATCGGGACGGCCCAGTTGGTCAATATTCCCGGCGAAGCCCTGCCCAACATTGGCTTTTACCTCAAGCGCAAGATGCCGACGGAGCACCCCTTCCTCCTGGGGCTGACGAACGACGCCTTCGGCTATATTTTGACCAAGGAAGACTTCGAGAGCTTCAAGCGCTACGAATATGTGTCGCGCACCAGCCTCGGCGAGGGGACGGGGCCCATTCTGGTGGACTCCATCCTGGCGATGGTCGGGAAGCATCCCCAGCCCGCCAAACCCTGAGGGGCGATACCAGGTCGTAAAACTGCGACGGATCGGACCGATCAGACGGATCGGGCCGATCCGTTTTTCTTTTGGCATTGCGGGGCTAAAGTGCGGAGCGAATACTGCCGAAAATAGAAATGTACTAAGAATATACAGGCCCAATGCAGAAAGGAGGCTGGTATGACTGGAGTAACCGGAAGTGTCAGCGGCGTTGGGGCCGGTGTAAGTCAGGGCCGATATCAAGGTTCTGTGCAGTCGACTCGTCTGAAGGATCAGGAACAGTCGTCTGGTGGTGCGAGAGCCGCTGCATTGCAGTTGATTCAAAGCGCCATTACAGTAACCATGGGTACGTCCGGACACGACCTCGACGTGCTGGCTTAGCACTCACAAAACTCCTTTTGAAGGAGGCGCGGCACGGATGCTGCGCCTCCTTCACTCTTTTCAGTCTGGAGTCTGGTCGGGGCTACCAGCTATCAACTATCAGCTATCAGCTATCAACAATCAACTCATACGCCTGACCCATAAGACCCATTTGCGCCCTCGCGCCTTTACGCGCCTTTGGCTACTGCGCTAAAATGCCCCGGTATTCAAAATCACGCAGCAGCAACGGAAAAAAGACGTCATGCCAGTAGTAGTTCGAGTAGCGGGTTGGCTGCGTATCGCGGGGGTGGACGACAGGTCCAATCGTTCTGCGGTGAAGGCTGCGGGCTGGATCGCTCTGGTGGCCATGGTCATCCGGATCGTCTTCTGGTGCTACACCCAGCGCTACTGGGAAGACGCCCTCATCACCTGCCTCCACGCGGAAAACATGGCCAGCGGCCTCGGCCTCACCCACGTACGCCCCGGCGAGCCGCCCCTTCATGGTTTCACCAGCCCTCTCAGCGTGCTGGTGCCCCTGATCGGTGATTTGATGCGTGTGGGATTCGGTGTGGAATTTCTTAAGCTCGTGTCCATCCCCGCCAGCGCGCTCACCGTGCTTTACCTTCTGGGTATCTGTATACACCCCAAAGTTCGCCTTTCGACACCGCTCGCGATCATCGCCATGGGTTACGCCGCCGTGGAGCACCACCAGATCCTGTGGGGCATGGCGGGCATGGAAACCCAACTGGCCGTCCTCATCCTCATCATGTCGGTGTACTACACGATGACGCTGGATGCAATTCCGCTGGGTATTTCACTGGGACTCTGCATGCTCGTGCGGCCGGATTATGCGTTCTGGACCGTTATTTCCGGCATCTATGTGTTGTTCAACCGACCCAAGGCCTTCCTGCCCGTTACCGGTATCGCCCTGGCCGTGTATTTGCCGTGGATTATCTTTACGCTGCTCTACTACGGCTCGCCCATCCCCAACACCGTCCTCGCGAAGGGCCTTGGCTACACCAAATGGTATCAAAAGGTCCCGGAGCTCAGTTTCTTCGCGATCAAGCGCCACACCTGGCTCATGATGGCCGAGCAGTTGCACGTACACCTCGGGCCCATGTTCGCCGGACACGGCGCAAGCGTCCATCTCTTCTTTACGAAGGGCGCGGAAAGTCCCATCGCCAATTTCATGTTTGGCTTCTCGGTGATCGGGACCCTGACCATCTTTTTCAAACGCCTGTGGGTGCTGTGGCCGCTGGTGGCCGTTGTGGTGGTCTACAGTCTCTACTACGTCTACGTCGTCCCCGTCGTCTTCGGCTGGTACAAGATGCCCTACATCCTGACGCTCCTCTTGCTGAGTCTGCGCGGACTCCAATGGGCCGGGGAGTGGATCAAGAATGTGAAATGGCGCGGGCGATGGGAGGGGGGCTTCGCCGCCGTCTACCTCGGCCTCTTCATCGGCGTGCTGCCCATTAGCTTCTACACCGAGCGAATGATTCAAATCTACGTGGAGAATGGCGTGCGCATGCAGGCGGGTCTCTACCTGAAAGAACACATGAAGCCCGACGAAGCCGTGGGCTGCGAGCCGCTGGGTTACATGAGCTACTACTCCCGGGGCAATGTCTACGACTGGCCCGGTCTCGCGAATCGTACCGTAGTGGCCTGGAGCGAATCCCAGCCGCCCGATCGCCGCTGCCTGGAGAACATGGTCAAAGACCTGAAGCCCGAATTCCTCTTCCTTCGCGACATCGAAGTACTCTACTTTTTCAAAAGCAGCGACTGGTTGAAAGAGTCCTACCACGTGGAAAAAGTCTTCCAGGTGGACCCGGAAATTGCCCCGAAGATTCCCTGGCTCGATCGCAACATGGATACGATCTTCCGCATCTACAAGAAGAACCACCCCGACGACGCGCAGCCCTACGACAATTCTCTTTTTCCAGCGAAGTCGTAGGGACGTACCGCCGCACGGGCTCCCGGCTCACAGACGTCAGTTTCGAATTTCAAAGCGACCTACATCGGGGAAGCCTACATCAGGGCGGTGGCATGTCAATGGGGATGCTGGAAAGAGGGACACGATTGAGTTGAAGCCCCGTTTACCATCGAAACCTGGGGGTAAACTAACCACGAATTGAAGTAGCGCAAGCCGGTGCCGCAATCAAAGATCTGAACCGCGGAGACACGGAGGCGCGGAGAAGAAAGGGAGGGAATATGGAGAGGCATTTTCGAACGTAAGCGTGCACTGACTCAGGACTGGTAACTCTCAAACTCTTTTTATTCTCCGTGCCTCCGTGTCTCCGTGGTCAATTTCCTCCGCCTTCGTCTCCCGAAAATACCGCAACCCCATCAGAGCCCCCGGAATAAAGATCAACACCTGCGGCACCAGAAACAGCCGCGTCTCCGGCGCATGCGCCAGCGCGAAGTGCGCCGGGAACCACACCGGCACAACAGCCCAGAAAAAGCGCTGGAGCGGCACGGGCCATCCCTTCCACGAAGCGATCGCCATGATCGGCAATAGCCCCAGCGTCGCGAAGAGAAACACCCACGTGCGCCACCACGTTAGGTTGAAGATCAACAGCGGCAGAATCGGCTCCTTGCCCGCCGTGGGCACGATGTACGGACGCATCCCGTAGACGAGTCGCAGTCCTCCGACGATGGCCAGCCAGAGCAGGAGCGACACGCCCACAATGACAAGAATGCGTCGGGGCGGCAGCTTAAACGCGGGTGAAAGCACCGCGCTGCTGAACAGAAGCATCATCGGGATGCACCCACTGGTCTCCCGATTGAAAGGCGCGATGACCATCAGCGGAATAATCCACAGGGGCTTGTCGTGGAGAATGAGGAGTCCCGCAATCAGAAACAGGCTCATGTCCGTGTAGGTGTTGAAGGTCATGTCCGTGTCGTAGAGCCCATGGCACATGCCCCAGACGAGCAGCGACACGCCGAGCAAACCTTCGATGAGCGTAAGCCCGAGCTTTCGATAGTAGGCCACCGCCAGGGAAAAGGTGGCGAGACACTGCACGAGCCGGAAAAGGATGAAGGCCGCGCCAACAGGGCGCGCAATGCCCATTTGCTCGAAGAGGCGCACCAGGCCATAGACCATGCCCTCGGTGAAAAGCCGATACTGCCAGGGCGTGCCGCTCTCGCCGTGGATAACCTTCAGCGTGCGCTCCCATTGAACGGTTTCATACCAGTCCAGGCCCATGAAGGTGATCTGGTAATGCACGAAGTACACGCTGAGCAGCGCGACCATCCCCGCCATCAGGGCGTATTGCTTGCGATCCATCGCGCTCATGCGAGGATCCCGCGGGCGCACTTTTCCTGCCGTTCCCGCCAGTAGGCGAGACCACAGAGCACGCCGGGTACAAACACGAGGACCTGCGGCAGCAGCAGCACGCGGGACTGATCCAGCGGCGCGCAAAAGAGCTGGGCGATGCACCAAAGGGGCACCACACTCCAGAAGACGGGCTTGAGCGGCGGTGCCCAGCCTCGCCACGACAGCAGCGCCAACAGTGGAAGAAAACCAAGGATGCCGAATCCATGTTCCCAGGCGTCGCGGTTCGTGAGGTTATAGCGGAGAATTTCGAAACCCGGGGCCGCGCCGGATTCGTGCAGTGACCAGGGGCGCGAGCCGAGGCTGAAGTGCAGCGCGACAAAAAGCAGACACCACACAACCAGGGACGCGAAGGCGGGGGCGGCGATAGCCTTGTCCAGCGTGAGGCGCGGCTCTCGACGGACGGCACAGGCCAGCGCCATATAGGGTATGAGGATGCTGCTCTCGCGATTGAGGACAGCGATGGCCGTGATGGGCACAAGCCACGCCGGACGCCCGCAAACGAGGGCGAGGGCCGCGCTGAGATAGAGCAGGGTGTCCGTGGAGGCATTGAAGCCAAGATCGGCGCCGTAGTTCGCCTGCGTCATGCCCCAAGCCAACGCGCTCACCCCCAGCACGGTCGGATAGGGGGGGATGCCGAGTCGCCGATAGAAGGCATAGGCCAATCCGAAGAGCAACAGATTCTGGAAAAGGCGAAGCGCAATAAAGGTAAGGCCCACAGGGCGCGGAAGCTCAAGAGCCTCCACCGCCTTCACGGCCAAGACGACCATCCGATCCGTGAAGACGCGATACTGATCCGGCGCGGGTGCGGTGCCCCTCGCCACGGCTTCCAGGCGCGGCCAGTAGTTGGCCTCCTGCCACGCCAGGCCTTCCGTCTTGATCTGGCTGAAGCCCGTGATCAGGCTCAATAAAATCAAGGCAAGAGCGATGGGGGCTGTCTTTAAGATGGAATTCACGTCGTCGTAGCGCTCCGGTTGTCCGCGAATCCTACCATGAGGCGCAGGCACGGGGACAGCCTCGAATGGCATTTGCTTAAGAAGTGCTCGGGTAAAAACGAAGGCTTGGGGGCAGCATCCGCCTGGCCCACGACCCAAAGTGCAAGTTGATCGCGTAGAGAATTCTTGCCGGCAGGGATGCCAGCGCTCCCAGAATCCGCGATTTTTTTGCTGCTCGGAATCCCGACGATAGTAACGCAGTCTCGAAGTTAATGGTCCTCGACTATGCCAATGACTTCGAAAAATCGGCTAGACTACCCCAACAAACAACAAAGGACCCCGCCCATGCCCCGATTTGGCGTCACGCCACAGAAAGAAGCCGAGTTGCTCCGCCAGATGGAGGCCTGCGGCATTCGCGAGGAAGATCTCGACGAATCTTTTGTCCGCGGCAGCGGCTCGGGTGGACAGAAGATCAACAAGACCTCGTCCTGTGTTCAATTGAGCCATCGCCCCAGCGGACTGGAGGTCAAGGTGCAGGAGGCCCGGTCCCAGGCATTGAACCGCTTCTACGCCCGTCGCCGCCTCTGCGAGCTGATGGAAGAGCGGATCCTGGGGAAACGGAGTCCGGAAGCGCTACGCCAGGAGAAAATCCGAAAGCAGAAAAAGCGTCGCAAACGTCGGGGCGCTCCGGAAGTCTCTCAAGATAATTGATTTAATGCTATTTTCGCGGAATGTGCAGGATCTATGGTATATTAAAGATGTTGAAACTCGGGGAGGGTGGAATGCGGCACGTACAAAAAATATGAATTTCGTTGTGATTTTGTCAAGTGTAATGAGATAATGCGATCGAATCGCTTGCGCAAATCGCGTAATAATCGAATCTCTGGTGGGACCAGCAGTGCTGCAACTTCAGGTCGGGGGACCTGAAATCGTGCGATCCGGGTGCCCCCCGGTCGTGCCGTTCGGATACGAAGGCGTCTTCCGGTGCCTCCTGCCGAGCCCTGTTGCGTTGCCACCTGAATGTCGGCAGTTGAGAAAGCCTGGGGAATTTCTTCATACCATGCCGCCTGGTTCTTGATGCCCCTGGCATCCCGGTCCAGGGCCAGGCAGTCGCCATTCGAGGTACCCGTGAACTTTAATTTGCAAAACCGAATCGACCAGCCGGAAACGTCCGGTTGGGCAGCACACGTTCCGGGGCAATATATTCAGGAACGCGAGGTTGCGCCTATGGCGCAGCCAGCCGGAACGAGAGAGGCGAAATCGAGCCGCCCACTAATACTGGTCGTGGACGATGACCGGGTTACCCTTCGTCTCCTCGACCGGCTCCTTCGCAGCGCCGGCTTCAGTACCCTGCTTGCGGGTGATCTGGCGGAGGCGGAAGCCCTGCTGAAGGCGCACCCCATAACCCTCCTGCTGCTGGATGTCCATCTGCCCGACGGGAATGGTCTCGACTTCTGTGCGCGGATGAGCTCCGGGGCCGCGCTTTCCAATATTCCGGTGCTTTTCATATCCTCCAACAGCGACGAAGCCACGAAGGTTCAGGGCTTCGCCTCGGGCGCGGTGGACTACATCACCAAGCCACTGGCCGCCGGCGAAGTGCTGGCGCGGGTGCGGACCCACCTCCGCCTGCGCATGGCTTACGAGGCCCTGGCGCGCTTTCATGCCGAGCGCATTGAGCAGATCGCGGTGTCGCAACAGTCGCTGATGCCCCTCCCAGACAGTCTTCCCGATGCGAAGTTTGAAGTGTGTATCCGACAGTTCCACGGCGCGGGCGGCGATTTCTACGACGTATTCATGGCGGGCGACCGGACGGCGGACTATGTGGTGGCGGATGCCAGCGGACACAATCTGGGGGTCTCGCTATGGACCGCATCGTTCAAGGCCCTCTTGGCGGAATACGCCTCGGTGCTGAACACGCCCGCGGAAATCCTCGCCATGATCAATCGCACGCTGCGCCGGGTTCTTCCCGAGACGGCTTACTTTACGGCGATTTATGCCCGCCTCAATCGGGAATTCAACACCTTGACGCTGGTGAGTGCGGGTCATCCACCCGCCGTGCTCGTTCCTGCGAATGGCGGCCCCGTGCAAGTGCTGCACCAGGAAGGCGATGTGGTGGGCATCTTCCCGGACCCGGTGTTCAGCATCCTCGAAATGCGTGTGAAGTCGGGCGACCGGATTTATCTGTGTACCGATGGTCTTATCGAGCTAACGAATTCGCGAAGCGAAGGGCTCGCGCGAATGGAGGAGGCCTGCGGCGCTACGGCTCATCTCCCACTGGCGGAGTCCCTGTCCGTGATCGTGGATTGCCTCTGTGCCGAGGGCGACCTCGACGACGACATTATTCTTCAGGGTATCTGTGTATGAAATCCGTGGTCCCCGCGCGCACCGCTAATTCCACGCGCTTTGCCTGCACGGTTGGCTCGCGTCTGGATCTGGTGGACGGGGTCTGTGCCTCGGCCCTGGAGTTGCTCGAACAGCATGGATTGGAATCTTTGCAATTCAACGTGGACCTGCTGCTGCGCGAGTTTATCGTAAATGCGATGGAGCATGGAAACGGGCTGGATGAAAGAAAGAAAGTGGAGGTCGAATTCGGGATTGGGCCGAAGTGGATCGTGGTGCGAATCGCGGACGAGGGTCCGGGATTTCGCTGGCGCACTCGGAATCAATCTCTGCCGGAAGAATCGGCTGCGTCGGGGCGCGGGCTGGCCATCGGCGCGTTGTATGCCCATCGCGTGCGGTTCAACAACGCGGGGAACCAGGTTACGCTATGGATCAGCAAGACTATGAGAAAGGAAAACCAGGGACTATGAGCGTGTGCGAGATACTTCGAGAGGGCGCCAACGTGTGCGTAATCCTTCATGGAAAACTGACCGCCACCGAGGCGCCGGAGCTTCAGGCCGCGCTCAAGGCCGAGCTTGCCGCCGGCGCGACGGAAGTGGTCGTGGACCTGGCCGCCACCACCCTGATCGATTCTACGGGCATTGGGTTGCTCATCGCCACCCACAACAGCCTCGGGGCGGCACAAGGCAATATTAAGGTAATCAACGCCGGGCCGGACATATTCGGTCTGCTCCGCAGCATGCGCCTCGTGGACCGCCTCCGGGTGACGGCGGCAGGCAAGGAGACGACGAATGGATGACGATCTGCTGAAGGAGTTCATCAACGAGTGCCGAGAACATCTGGTGACCATTGAGACCGACCTGCTGACTCTCGAAGAGGGGGGGGCGGATATCGACGAACCGCTGGTCAACAAGGTCTTCCGGGCGGCCCACTCCATCAAAGGGGGCAGCGGATTTTTCGGATTGAACAACGTGAAGGAGCTTTCGCACAAGGCGGAAACCGTGCTGGACATGATTCGGTCGCGAAAGATGGCGCCGAATTCCGAGGTGACCAATATACTCCTCGCCGCCTTCGACAAGCTCCGGGAACTCATCAACAGTACGGAAACCAGCGACCAGGCCGATATCGGCGACCTGCTGGTGGCCTTGACCGGGCTGGCTTCTTCCTACCTCCCGCCGGACCAGAAAGCCTCGCTGACGAACTTCGTCGACTTGCCCGCGCCCTGCAGCAGTGGCAAGATCACCCTGCCCCAGGTTGATGTTGATCGCGCACGAGCGGCGGGACTCTACATTTACTGGGTGGACTGCGACCTGATTCACGATATTGAAGAGAAGGGGCAAACCGTACTCTCCGTTTTCAATACACTCAGTTTGGTGGGTGACGTGCTGGACTGCACCGTGGACTTCGAGGGCGTGGGCAACCTGGACGGACCGGTGGGCAACCGTGTCCCACTTCGCCTCGTGGTGGGCACCGTGCTCGAACCCGATATGGCGGGCGGCCTCTTTGACACCATAGAGGAATCGCGAATCCATCTGCTCCTCGATCCCCGCGCACCCGTCGGCCCGCCGGTCGCTGCCCCCGCACCCGCACCCATCGTGCACGCCGCGCCCGAGCCTGAAGTTTCCCTTCCCGAAGCCACTCCCGCCCCGGTTATGGCCGCCGCAGCCCTTCCGCTGGCGCCAGCGACGGGCCGAAGCGCGGAAACGGCGTCCAGCCAGAGCGCCGGTTCCGACGAAACGCTCCGTATCAACGTTACGCTGCTGGAATCGCTGATGAACCTGGCGGGCGAACTGGTGCTCAGCCGCAACCAGCTCCGCGCGGCCGTGTCCAACGACGACCGGCAGTTGCTGTCGTCGGCGGATCAGCGAATCAACCAGGTTACTTCCGAGTTGCAGGATGTTATCATGCAGACCCGACTGCAGCCCATCGGGAATGTATTCTCCAAATTTCCCCGCGTTGTGCGGGACCTCTCCCGGTCGCTGGGCAAGGAAATCGATCTGGAGATCCTCGGGAAAGATGTTGCGCTCGACAAGACCATGCTGGAGGGTCTTTCCGATCCTCTGACCCACATGGTTCGCAACGCGGTGGACCACGGAATAGAAGGGGCCGCCGAGCGCGCGGCCGCCGGCAAGAAGATCGCGGGCACGGTCCGTATCGACGCCCGCCACGAGGCCGGCCAGGTCGTAGTGGAGATCTCCGACGACGGCAAAGGCCTTCACGCCGATGCCATCGCCGAGTCCGCCATGCGCAAGGGCCTCATCTCCGCCGAGAAGGTGCAGGGCATGTCCGCCCAGGACAAGCAGGCGCTGATATTTCTACCGGGCCTGTCCACCGCCGCGGTGGTCTCCGATGTCTCGGGCCGTGGCGTGGGCATGGATGTCGTCAAGACGAACCTCGACCGTCTGGGCGGGCAGGTGGAGATAGACTCCGTTCCCGGCCAGGGCTCCACGTTCCGCATCAAGCTGCCGCTCACGCTGGCCATCATTCCGTCGCTCCTGGTCTCCATGGACGAAGATCGCTTCGCCATTCCCCAGGCCAACATTGAGGAACTGCTGCGCCTGCGTGCGGAAGAAGTGCAGGATCGCATTGAGATCGTCGGGGATGCCGAGGTGCTCCTCCTGCGCGAGCGTATGATTCCACTGGCGCGGCTCTCCGAAGTGATAGGGACCGTGCCAACCTATGTCGACCCGGTTACGGAGCGCGCCGAGTTCGACCGCCGCTCGCGCCTGGCGGACCGCCGTTCGCCACACTATGGTCGGAGCGGTGACGAGCCCGAGCGCGATGTGGAACCGGCGAACGTGCGACCGCGCAGTGAAAAGGGGCGGCGCCGCTCTTGGACTTCGGGGCTGGAAATCGCCGTGCTGAATACCGGCACCCTGACCTTCGGCCTGGTGGTGGGCTCCTTCCACGCCACGGAAGAAGTCGTCGTGAAGCCCCTCGGACGACGATTCAAGCAACTCAGGGAGTATTCCGGCGCCACCATTCTCGGCGACGGCGCGGTGGCGCTCATCCTCGACGCGTCGGGGATTGCGGCCAAGGCCGATCTGGCCTCGGTGTCCGGCACGGCACGGGCCAACGAGCTTCAGGCTGAAGCGGAAGCCCAGCGCATGCAGGATGTCCACTCCTTCCTGCTCTTCCAGAACGGGCCCGACGAATGCTGCGCGCTGCCCCTGGATGTGGTCCAGCGAATTGAACGAATCCGCCACGACCAGATCGAGCGTCTGGGGCGGCACCGCACCATGCAATACCGGGGCGGTTCATTGCCCCTGGTCAGCCTCTCGGACGCGGCGAGCTTTACCGCCCTCGACGACATGGCCGATCCGGTGGTGTTTGTTTCGAGTGTACACGGCCGCGAGATCGGCCTGATGGGCACCATGCCGGTGGATGTGATCGAGACCCGCGTGAATATTGACCAGAGCACCCATCGCCAGACTGGAATCGCGGGCTCGGCCATCATCAATGGCAAAACCACCTTCGTCGCCGATCTCCATGAGTTGATCGACATCCTCCATCCCGAATGGGGCGATGAGTCCCGGTCGACCCGGGCGAAATCCACGGCGGCGGCGGTGGAATGTGGCGAGGCCATCCTGCTGGCGGAGGACTCGGATTTCTTCCGGGCCCAGGTGAAGCGTTACCTCGAGGAGGACGGACTCACTGTGCTCGACGCGCCCGACGGTGAGGCCGCGTGGGATCTTCTGCTGGAGAACCTGGACAGCGTCACCGTAGTCGTTTCGGATATCGAAATGCCCCGGCTGACCGGCCTGGGGCTCGCCACGCGGATTCGCAGCGATCCCCGCACCGCTGCCTTGCCCATCATCGCGGTGACATCACTGGCGGGCGAAGAAGACGCCGCCCGTGGTCTTGCGGCGGGCATTACGGAATATCAAGTCAAACTGGACCGGGAGACACTCCTTTCACGCGTACACCACATGATGAATATACAACGCAAGGCGAGAGAGAAGTAGGCAAGTTAAGGTACGGGCTGAAGGCGACGCCCGGGGTACAAAGGTCAGAAATTAAACAGAAAGGACAAGATTTCATGCTTAAGTTGACGAATCTTACGATCAAGAAGAAACTTCTGGGATCCTTCGCGATCCTTGTGGCTCTGAATATCTTTCTGGGTGGGCTAGGACTCTATGGAGGGATGCAGAACGAAAGGGCGCTTGAGGAAATTGCCGATACCCGGCTGCCAGGTATTGAAGGTCTGCGAAAGCTGAATACGGGGCGACTCATGATCAACATCGTCGACGAGGCGCTCAGTTCATCGTTGGTGACCTCGGATGATCGTGCAGAACTGTATACTATGTTGGAAGAGGCGAAGAAACGGGTAGAAGAGGGCCGGGGAAAGTATGAAGCGCTTGAGAAAACCGCAGAGGAAGCGGCAGAGTGGGAAGCGTTTGTGCCAGCTTGGGATGCGTGGTGGAAAGCCCACTTGGACTATATTGAGGCGGAAGGTGCTTTTACGGCATTTGGTGTCGAGAACCCCACTGTACTTCAGCGAGATTGCGCAATCATCGGGGAAACGCACTCCGCCCTCGCCAACAGGGTACGCGACGCGATTGACGGCACAGGGGACATGGGAAAAGTTGAGGATGACACGGCCTGTGCGCTAGGCAAATGGTTGCCCACCTTTTCAACGAAGAACACCGTCCTGGCGGAACTCATCGAGTCGTTAAAACCAAGCCACGTGAAGACCCATGCGTTGGCAAAGGAAATCGGGGCACTTCTCTCCCAGGATATGCGAGACGAGGCATTGGAATTGTTCAAGGGCGATTTCCGGGCGGCAGTAGGCGACACACTGAACAAACTTTCCGAGATACGGGCGATGGTTGAGGAGGCCAATCGTTTGAAGGAGGACATGGGTTCGAAAATGCAAGTTGTGGACGGTCTTTCGCCCGCCGTTCAGTCGAGCATGACTGACCTGTTTGCCATAAACTTTGCGTCGGCCGATAGGGTCGCCAGCGAGGCACGTGACCATGCGGCCGATTTAGATTCTATAAGCCTTGTTGCATTGGTAATTGGCGCACTGGTAGCCGTCATTCTAGGCCTGGTCGTCAGCCGCTCGGTAACACTGCCCATCCAGAACGCCGCCGCCATGCTCAAGGACATCTCCGAAGGCGAGGGCGATCTCACGAAGCGTCTGGTCACGCCGAACAACGACGAGATCGGCGAGATGGCGAAGTACTTCAACAATTTCGTGGAGAAGCTCCAGGGTATCGTGGGCCAGATGGCCACGAATGCCTATGCCGTTGCCGCGTCGGCCACGCAGTTATCCGCGGTGAGCGAGCAGACCGCGGGCAATGTTCAGATCCTCTCGAACAAGACCTCCACTGTGGCGGCCGCCGCGGAAGAGGCGAGCGCCAATACCCTTTCGGTGGCGGCGAGCATGGAGGAAGCCTCCATCAACCTCAGCTCCGTGGCGAGTGCGACGGAAGAGATGAGCGCCACCATCGGCGAGATCGCGTCCAACTCCGAGCGCGCGCGGGTGATCAGCAGCGAGGCGGGCCAGCAGGCGGCGTCCGTTTCCGCGATGATGCAGCAGCTGGGACTGGCCGCGCAGGAGATTGGCAAGGTAACTGAGACGATCACGGATATTTCATCCCAGACCAACCTTCTCGCGCTGAATGCGACCATCGAAGCGGCCCGGGCCGGTGCGGCGGGCAAGGGATTTGCCGTGGTGGCCAACGAAATAAAAGATCTGGCTCGCCAGACGGCGCTTGCGACGGAAGACATCAAGGCGAAGATCGCCGGTGTCCAGGGCTCGTCGGGCAGCGCGATCTCGGATATCGAGAAGATCACGGGCGTCATCGGCGAAGTCGGCCATCTGGTCTCCGGTATCGCGGCGGCCATTGAAGAGCAGGCCGTGGTAACGAAAGACGTGGCGGGCAATATCGCCCAGGCCTCCGCCGGTGTTCAGGAAGCCAACGAACGCGTCGGCCAGACGGCATCGGTGTCCAAGATGATCGCGGAAGATGTCGCGGGCGTCAGTGGCGCCGCCGCGGAGATTCGCTCCGGCGGCGAGCAGGTCCAGTCCAGCGCATCCAGCCTTTCCGAGTCGGCGGCGCAGTTGAACGCGCTCGTGGGCCAGTTCAAAGTCTGAGGATTTTTTCGGGTGGGATTCAGGAGGCGGCCTGCTGACCGCTGTCCGGGTATGTTACTTCCGGGCGATGCGACCGGGCCGCCTTCGAGAATCGCGATTGGAAAGGAAAAGGCAGACCATGGAATATGATGGCGAGAATGGGGATGGCATGCTGATCACCGGATTTACGGTGAGCGACGCTTCGTTTGGCGTGGATGCCCGGTTGGTGCTCGAAGTCGTCAAAGTGGGGGAGTTGACCCATGTCCACGGCGCGCCGCGAGATGTGGTGGGTATCCGCAACCTCCGTGGCCGCATTGTCACCGTGATCGATATGGCGGCCCACCTAGGTCTGGGCAGCGTGGCCATCGGGCCAGACAGTCGCCTCCTGATTATGGAGAGTCAGGGCGAGTCCTTCGGCTTTCTGGTGGAGGCCGTTACCGATGCGCTCTCCATTGAGGAGCAGGGCCTGAGCGCGCCGCCAGCCAGCCTCGATCCGGCATTGCGCGGAAGGCTGCTGGGTGTTTGGCGGGAGAATGAGCGTCTCACGGCCGTGCTCGACCCGGCGACCCTGTTCCGTTGGGAAGAATCCCTCGTATGAGCGAGGGGCGTGGCGAAACCAGATTCCGCCACGCCCAGAGGAAGCATGAATTTGCCAGGGGGTCCGCGTTTCGGGCACCGTTGATACTGCGGGAGTGGATTGAATTGAGAGTTGTAGTTGCGGATGACGCCATACTTTTCCGGCGTGTGATGGAGCAGGTGCTGGCATCACTGCCCGGCGTGGAAGTGGTGGGGCTTGCGCCCAATGGAAAGATCGCCCTTCAGAAGGTACAGGAGCTGAAGCCCGATTTGCTGACCCTCGACATGGAGATGCCCGAGATGGATGGGCTGGCCGTGCTGGATGCCCTAAAGGGTGTACCAGGCGCACCCACCGTGATCGTGGTAAGCGCGCTAACGCTCCACGGCGGGCGGCTGACGCTCCAGGCGCTTCAGCGGGGCGCCTTCGATTTCATTACGAAGCCCGACGAGTCGGGCGCGGAGAAGAGCCGGGAATCGCTGCGCCAGGAACTCACCCCTCGGGTCAAGGCGCTGTCGCTCCGCCTGGGTGTGCGCGGGATTCTGCGCGGTACCACCACGACGACACTGCCGTCGCCGCCCCCATCTCTGTCCCCGTCTGCCAGCGTCGCCACCGCTGTTCCGGCACGGGGAGTTCCCGTGACGCAGAGGCCGGAAATGCTCCTTATCGGCGTATCGACGGGCGGTCCCAATACCCTTGCAACTCTCTTACCGGCGCTGCCAGCCACCCTGGGCATTCCCATTCTTATCGTGCAGCATATGCCGCCGCTCTTTACCCAGTCCCTCGCGGAGAACCTGGATGCGAAGTGCGCCTTGCGCGTTCGCGAAGCGGCGCACGACGAGATTGCGGAGCCCAACACGGTTTACATTGCACCCGGCGGTCGCCAGATGCGTATCGCGCCGGGACCCGATGGCCGAAAGGTCATTCAGATCACCGACGATCCCCCCGAAAACAATTGCCGTCCGGCGGTAGACTATCTTTTCCGGTCGGCGGCCATGCACTATCCCGGGCGTTCGCTGGCGGTTATCCTTACGGGAATGGGCAGCGACGGGACCCTGGGCTTGCGCCTGCTCAAGCGCCACGGCTGCCATGTGATCGCCCAGGACGAAGCAAGCAGTGTGGTCTGGGGCATGCCGAAGGCGGCGGTGGATGCCGGGGTGGCCGATGTTGTTTTACCGCTGGACGCTATCGCGAGTAAGATCACGTCACTGGTCCGTGGAGGACAGCCTTGATGGCCGTACAGCTTACCAAAGACGAGTTAGCCGCGTGGAGCCGCTATGTCATGGAGCTCTGCGGCATCTTTCTGGATAACTCCAAGGCCTATCTGATCGAGACGCGACTCTCGGTACTCATGCGCGAGACCGGTGCGGGTAATTGGTCGGAGTTGCTATACAAGGTCAAGAGCGATGCGTCCGGGGCCTTGAAACGCAAAGTCATCGACGCCATTACCACCAACGAGACGTCCTTCTTTCGCGATACGTCGCCTTTCGAGCTGCTTCAGTACAAACTTTTTCCCGAGTTAATTGATCGGCGCACCAAGGCGAATCTCAAGCCCGTGCCCATCCGCATCCTGAGCGCGGCCTGCTCCACGGGTCAGGAGGCCTACAGCACCGTTATCGTCCTCAAGGAATTGCTCGGGGATTTCCGGGGCTATGATATTCGGATACTGGGGCTGGATATTTCAGACGCCGCCGTGGCCCAGGCGAGCTATGCCCACTATCTGCGCTCCGATCTGGACCGGGGCATGAGCCCGGAAAAGCTCAACAAGCACTTCGAGATTGTGGGGGACCGCTGGAAGGTGCGGGACGAGCTCCGGGCCACCACGACGTTCCGCCGGGCCAACCTGCTGGAGCCCGTGCTCGCGACCGCCCCCTTCGATATCGTTTTCTGTCGCAATGTGGCCATCTATTTCACCGAGCCCGACAAGATCAAGCTTTTCCAGAATCTGGGCCGGGCCCTGGCGCGGGATGGCGCTCTCATCATCGGCTCCACAGAGTCCATCACGGGGCTCTGCCCGGAGTTCGAGCCCCAGCGCTACCTGCGCTCCGTGTTTTACCAGAAGAAGGCCTGATCCGGGCCCAACCCCTTCCCGGGCTCGCCAGGCGGCTTGATTCCGCCGCGTACTTGTTATTTCCTCTCCGGCTTATCAATAATTCGGGCGAATTACGCGCTCCAGCCCGGTGCGCCCTTCCACGCGTTTTCGCCCGGAGTTCCACTACGTGCCCACGTCCCACAGCCTGGCGAAGCACGCCAGGGTCGTCCTGCTTCTTAATATTCTCTACAATGTGGCGGACGCGCTCTGCAGCGTATTTGTCGGTGTCTATTTTTATATACACAGCCTTCGCTTCGAAGTCGTCTGTTACCATTACCTCGCGCTGTACTTCGTGACCCCCGTCGTGTACCTCCTCTCCGGGTGGTATGCCCAGCGCTTTGACCGGCTTCACGTATTCCGACTCGGCGTCGCCTTCCACGCCATCTACTACGGCCTGCTCCTGTACATGCAGCAGGAAGCCGCCAACCACGCCGTGGCCCTCGGCTGCGTGCTGGGTGTCGCGTGGGGGCTCTTCTGGGCGGGGAACAATACCTTCAACTACGACGTGGTCAATGCCGCCCAGCGCGATTACTTCTTCGGCTGGCTCAATGCGGTGACCGGTGCGTCGCGCTTCGCCGCCCCGGCCTTGAGCGCCCTGATTCTGTACCTGGTGCCCGGCGAGGAGCGGGGCTACTACGTGCTCTTTGCCACAGCGGTGGGCCTCTACCTCTGCAGCATCATCGCCAGCGCCTGGGTGCCGACCGACAGCCAGTGCCGCCCTTTCCGCCTGGCCCGCGCGCTCTTCCCCGGCAGGGATCAGCGGGACTGGCGCCTCGTCATGTGGGCCTCGGTGACCCAGGCGGGATCCTTTCACATCTTCTATATCCTGCTCGGGCTGGCCATGTACATGAAGACAGGGAACGCAACGACGGTGGGGGCCTTCACCTCGTTCCAGTACCTGGCCGGTATCGCCGTGTCCTTCTATGTCGGGCGTCGCGTGCGAAGGGAAACCCGTCGCGCCTGCATGTTCTGGGGAACGGTATCGCTCGTGGCCGCCGGGGCCATCATCGGCTGGGAGATCAGCGTCGTCTCGCTCATCGTCTTTGGATTTATCCGCTCCATTGCGGAGCCGCTCTACATGATTCCCTATTCCAGCATTCGCCTGGATATTATCGATGGCAGTGTACGAGACCCTGCGGAGCGGATCGAATACATGTGCGCGAGCGAAGTACCCCTGGCGATTGGGCGAGTACTTATGATGGTGCTGCTGCTGGTCCTGTCGGGTACGTTGGACGAGTTGGGCCTTCGAATCGCGCTTTTTCTGCTCTGCGCCAATCGAATTGTGACCTACCTGATAATTGTGCGAACAAGCGTGGTGCAAAAGGGGGCCATAGTGGTATGATTAGGATGGAGGAGGGGCCTTGATAGTCCAAGGTCTTGCCGGAGCGGTGTGCTTGCCGCGACCGGCGCCAAAAACGGCCTCCAAGTCCGATTGAGATCGGGCCAACGGGGTACGGGGCGATGCAGTGACGACGAAAAGGTCAACCATAGAACGGTACAGTGTCACCTGTAAGTGTGGCAATACCATGCGCGTGCGCAAGCGGCACTTTGGCCGGATGTGCCGGTGTACCGTATGCGAATTTCCCATCTATGTAACGATCAACAGTGTCACGCCCCCGGTGCACCCGGAAGACAAGAAGGAATTTCATCACTACGACGCCGCGTCCATCCCCTTCAAGTGGGAGAAGGGCGATTTGTTGATGGAGCTCTACGACGTGCGCGATGAGCTGGGGCGCGGGGGCATGGGCGTGGTCCATCGGGTCCACCACCGTGGATGGGGCATCGACGTCACAGTGAAAAGCCCGAAGGAGCGGCTGGTGGAGGAGCGGGGCTGGGTGGCGACTTTTGAGCACGAGTGCGAAACCTGGGTCAACCTGCCGCCCCACCCGAATACCGTCATCTGCTATTGCGTTCGCCGTCTCGGCGATATTCCCCGGGTGTTCGTGGAGTATGTGGACGGCCCCGATCTGGGCAACATGATCCGGGACAAGAGCCTCTACCGGGGCTCGACGGAAGAAAAGCTTCACCGGATGCTCGACATCATCATCCAGGTATGCAAGGGACTGAACCATGCCCACGTGAACGGCGTGGTGCATCAAGATGTGAAGCCGAAGAACATTCTGGTGGCGAAGACGGGCGAGGTCAAGGTGACGGATTTCGGGCTCGCGCGCGTGGGGGTGGCGGAGCGGGATCCGGATTCGAGCAGTCCGGGCAAACTGATTCGCTGGGGCCCCCTGGGGGGCACGCCGGTATACAGTTCGCCAGATTACAAGCGCCTGAATGAGGTGACGGCCCAGAGTGATGTCTGGAGCCTCGGACTCGCCATTCTGGAGATGTTCAGCGGAGAGGTCTTCTGGCACGACGGTCAGGAGGCGCTTTCCACGATGAAGACCCTCCTTCAGTACGGCGCTCGGTATCCCGAGGTTCCGCGCATTCCGAAATCGCTCGTGCCCGTGCTTGAACAGTGTTTCGAGGTCGAGCCGTCCGCGCGCCCCGAGGGCATGCTCGGGCTGGCCCGCCTGATCGAGGATGTATACCGCCAGGAGGTCGGGCGGGTTTATCACCGATCCAGCCACGATCTGGAGGTACACAATTTCGATCTCATGAACAACCGGGCCGTTTCCCTCGCGGATCTGGGGCAAGCCCATGAAGCCGAGGCCCTGTGGACCGAGATCCGGGGCGCGGACCCGAATCATATCGAAGCGCGCTACAATCTGGCGCTGCACCAGTGGCGGATCGGGAAAATATCGGACAACGAGGTTGTGGCGAAACTGTATCGCCTCTGCGCCCTCCACGAAGGCCACTGGATGCCGCCCTACCTACTGGCGCGCGTGCTGGTGGAGCGGGGCGACGCGGCGGCGGCCTGCACCGTCCTGGACAACCTAAGCGATGCGGACAAGCGAAACCGCGAGGTGGCCTTTGGCATGGCCATATCGCACGAGCGCATGCCCAAGGACAAAAAGAAGGTCTGGGAGTTCCTGTCCCACTCGACGGCCCTCACCGCGGTCCATCTTTCCAACGACGGCAGTCACTTCCTCTCGGGCTGTCTGGCGGGCAAGATTCGCTATTGGGAGCGCCACGAACACCGGTTGCTCAAGACGCTGGACGGTCACACGGGCGCGGTCAATGCCTTCGCCGTGCGCCGCGCCGAGACCATCGCCTTTTCCGCCGGGGCGGACGGTACGATTCGGCAGTGGGACCTTGCCCGGGGTGAAGGCCAGCGCGTGCTCGAAGGCCATGAAGGCCCCGTGCTGAGCCTCGATCTCTGCGATGACATGCGCGTGCTTATCTCGGGCGGACAGGATGGCACCATTCGCCATTGGGATCTCGCAACCGGCGCCTGCATTCATGCCTGGCACACCCAGGACTCGCCGGTCTTCAGTCTGGCGGTAAGCTCCAACGGGGCCTACGCCATCTCCGGGCATGAGTCGGGCAATCTGGCCGTGTGGGATATTCGGGATGGGCGGCTGCTGAAGCGATACACCCAGAACAAGGGTCCCGTCGTGTCCATGGCCGTGAGCCACACCCGCCCTTATGTGGTCACCACAAGCGGGCGGAACATCCGTGTGTGGAACCTGGGCCGGGGTGAAATCATACATACGCTCCGCGGCCACAAAACCGATGTGCACGCCGTCTGTATCGACCAGATGAATCGCTATATCCTGTCGGCCTCCGCCCAGGGCACCTTGAAAATGTGGGACATGAAGACCGGCCAGTGTATCCGCAGCCTGCAGGGGACCGCGCCCGTTGCGCTGAGTCAGGATGGCCGCTACTGCCTGACGGGCGACGAAGCCGGGGTGCTCAAGTGCTGGCAAGTCCATTTGGATGAAGTGCCCCTCATCGCGCCCTTCGTCATCTGCCGGGACTTCATGAAGCGTTCAGAAATTCCCGAAGTGGAGGTCTGAATGCGTCAGTATCGCACCTGCCCGAGGGCCTCAATCCGCTGGGCGGCACGCAGGGTTTTGGGATCGTCCGGCCCGCGTGTTTCGGCGTAGATGTCCCGGGCGGCTTGGAAGTAATCCAGCGCGGACTCATGATCCTTCAAGGCCAGGTAGAGGTTGCCCAGGCCGAAGGCATCGGCGGCCACCTGTTCGTGTTCACGTCCATAGCGCGCCTCGTTCAGCGCCATCGCGTTCCGCAAATAGTCGGCTGCCCGATCCAACGCCTTTAATTCCTTGGCGATCTTCCCAACCCGTGAATACAGGCTGACCAGGGCGTCGTCGTCCATCCACGGCGCACGCTCGTGCAGCTTCAGGGCCTCGGCCATGGCCTCCTCCGCCTCGGCGAGCTGGCCGAGGCGTGCCAATGCTCGGCCCAGGTAGATGTAGTCAGGACCCAGCGCGGGCGAATCTGCCCCCTCGGCCATACGGGTCGTGACGAGCGCCTCGTTCAGGCAGAATACCGCCCGGTCGAAGTCGTGGTCGTCCATGAAGGCGCGGCCCTTCTGCCGCCAAACGGCGGCCTTCTCGCGGGTGGCCTGGCTGGTGAGGGCCTTGTATACGGCCAGCGCTTCATCGAAGCACTTCTGCGCGTCGGCAAAACGGCTCAGCGCCCGGCTCGACTTGCCCATGCCGATCAGGTCCGAGGCTACATGGCGGTGAACCGGGCCGTAGTCATCGCGATCGGTGTGAAGCGCATGCTCGTAGAGTTCCCAGGCCCCGCGCGCGTCGTTCTGTTCCATCAGGCACTGGGCGAGGTTGCGTGTGAATTTTCCAAGGTTGCCCGGCTCCGGCTGTTCCGCGTTTTCCTCGGCCTGGATGGCTTTCTGAAAGTACTGGCGGGCGGTGACGTAATCTTTTTCCTTGAAAAAAAGCTGTCCCAGGCCATTCATGCTTTCTGCGACGAGCGAGTGATTCCAGCAGTACACCTCCAGGAAGACCTTGATGGCGTGCTGGTAGGCCATCTTCGCCCGGCGTATATCGCCCATGACCTCAAGGACCTGGCACAGGTTGCGGCTGGGCATGGTGAGCATGCTGCGGTGGGCGGGGCCCAGGGCCGCATCGCGCGCGGGGCCGTAGACCGCCTCGCAAACGCGAAAAGCCCGCTCGTAGCAGTCCCGGGCGTCCTCGTAGCAGCCCATGTCCTGCAGGATTACGCCCAAACTGTTGGCGCGCGCGGCGATGGTCGGATGCACCGGCCCGTAGAGGGTCTCCGCGCAGCGAATTGATCGCTCGAAGCAGTCCCGCGCCGCGGCGTGCTCTTTGCAGGCATGGAGATAGAGCCCGGTATGGTTCAGCAGCAGGCCCGTGCCCTCGCGGAGCTGGTTGGCGTGTTCGCTCCGCGATGTGACGGTCCTCGTGTGGCGGACGAGGTTCGAGCACGCGGGTATGGGTTGATCATAGCGGCTCTCCACCGGGAAGGCCTCGCGCACGACCCGCAGCGCGGTCATCAGCCAGGCAAATTCCTGCTCCCGCCCCAGCAGCAATCGGGTCGCCGTCTGGATGCACGGGTGAACCGTGATGCTGTTTTGCTCGAACTGAACCAGGCCGAGCTTGTGAAGGAGCGTGAGGGTGGCATTGAGCTGGTCGGGGTTGGAAACGCAGCTCCCCAGCCGCCTGGGGAGAAAGGGCGCGCCATCGCACAGCATGGCCAGAGCGATGTCCTCCGAGTCCATATAGGCGCACAGGGCCATCATCTCCAGCGCGGCGGGATCTTGCTCCGACAGATACTGAAGCGACTGCTCCACCGCGGCCAGCACCCCGTGGGCGAGGTCGCTTCCCGCGTGGGGCGGATCGTGCTTTGTGAGGGAGGCCTCGATGCGTTGCTTGTAGTCCTGCAGGGATGTTGCGGTTGTGTGGCAGAAGGCCCCCGCCAGGAATACGGGCAGGGTCGCGTGGCCGAAGAGGCGCACCAGGGCGGAGGCGTGCTCATCACGCTGCTGCTGGCTTCGGTGCGCCAGGAAGAGGCACGAGGCGGGATGGGGAAAGGCGCGATGCTCCAGCACGGTCACCCGCGCATCCTCTAGTGGCGTGTGCCCCGTGATGAGAATGCGCCCGTTGGGCTGGGCTGGAAAAAGCTCGAACAGGTGCTCCAGGGACACGGCGCCATCGCAGATGAGCAGCCAGCGCAAGTGGGTTTCCATCCAGTGCTTGATCGCGGCGAGTTGGGCACGGATCGGGGCCTCATCGTTCCACTTGCCATCGAGGCCGCGACCGGCACGGACCAGATCCAGGCGGGCCAGGGTGGGGTCCTTGGCGTCGATCCAGAAGGCCCCGTCGAAGTTGGCCCGCGCACGTAAAGCATAGGCCAGCGCGGTCTGGGTGGTGCCGGAGCCTTCGGGGCCGAGCAAATGGACGATGGGTTGCCGCTGAAAGGTATTGTGCAGGGTCGCGAGGAGGGATTCCCGGCCCATGAAATAAGGATTGATCCGCTGGCGCAATCGCCAGAATCGGGGCTCGGGGGTGTGAACGGGCTGGGGGCGGCTGGCGAAGCCATCGGCGGGATAGGGCGTGTCAATAGGATCGGAGGGGCGGCGTCGGTGTTGCTGTACCTCGCTGTCGGGGAACGGCGTATCGATGTGCCCGCCTTCAAAGTCGTCCTCGTCACGCATGGCGCAGCCCTTCCCGGCGCGCCGGGCGCGGGAAACGTGCAAACATGCCTGAGCCGAAGGCCAATAGTCCCACCGAGTCTGTCTCCATCGCCACGTAAGCGCCGTGCGTTGCGCACACCACCCTGCGACGCCATCGTCTAAGATCTTACACCGAATTGAGTTCCACCCGATCTATGATACCGGCTTTTGTCGGGCGAGTAAACCTTCGCACTCCGGCCAGAAATCCCGCAGTGGCGAGGAGTCCGGTCGTGGCCAGGGCCTGGAGCAGGGCGAGGGCGGAGACCGCCGCGGCGGGTCCGTAGTGCATCAGGGTGAAGATGCGGAGCGAGACGGGCACCCAGCCCGGTGGCGCAACGAGAACGGTGGCCTCCACTTCCCCCATGACGAGAATGGCCAGGCAGGCCCAGACCGCCAGCAGCGGGCGACGCAGCAGCGGCAGCACGATGGTCCACAGGGTGAGTTGGGTGGTGGCGCCGAGATTGCGGGCGGCCTCGGTTGACGCCGCCGGGAGCCACGCGAGGGCGAGGCGGCACCCGAGCCAGGCGAACAGGAAGTTCCGGCCTGCCGCCGCCAGCACGAGGATGGAAAAACGGTCATAGACCCAGCCGAGGGGGCCGGGGTGGTTCCAGACCTGGATGAGGCCGACGCCGAAGACCGGCCCGGAAACGAGCCAGGCCAGGGCGCAGGGCACGAGTATGAGGCGGGTCTTCGCCGGCGGGATCGCCCAGGCCAGGGGCAGGGCCAAGGCGAGCATGAGCAGCGAACTGACCGTGGCGAGGAGCAGGCTGGTTCCGATTTCCCCGGCGCCGGTACGCCACGCGGCCAGGAGCGTGGCCGGGGGTAGACTGCGCCAGGCCAGCGCGAAGAGCGGGAGAGCGATGGCCACGAGAGCGACGGATGCGACGGTGAGCCAAATCCATGGGGTCGCCGTCCCAGGCGCGCAATCCCTTCGAGTCTGGAGCGCTGCCGACGCCGGTGTGGAGCGTCGGTGGAGTCGCAAGGCGAGGACCAGAGCCGCGATGCCGGTGCCGACAAGGGGCAGGGCCATTATGGCGGCCCGGCGCTGGTCGAGGAAGCTGTTGAAGCTGGTAAAAATCTCCACGGTGAATACAGGCGTCTGAAGGAGGGACGGAATGGAGAAACTCAGCAGGGAGAGCACGAAAACGAGCAATGCCCCGGATACCAGGGCCGGGAGCAGGAGGGGCAGCAGCAGGCGCATGCGCTTGAGGGGCCTCGCACCGAGGTTGCGGGCCGCTTCGGGGAGGGCGGGGTCAATCTGGCGTGCAGCGTTCCAGAGGCACCACAGCGGAATGGGGTAAATGCTGATCGCCTGCACGAGGGCAACGCCTGCAGGGGAATACAAGGGAAATGGATGAGGCGGAAGACCCCATCGGGCTGCGAGGCCGTTTACGATACCCTGCTGGCCCAGGAGATCGACCCAGGCCACGGCCAGCACATGGGGCGGCAGCAGGAGGGGGGTGGTCAGGAGCAGGCGAAGCCACGCCAGGTTCCGGAAGCCGGGCTGATCGAGTAGGAGGCCCAGGGGCGCGCCGATGGCGGTGGCGAGGAGCGCGGTGGCCAGGGCTGTGCCGCAGGTGCGCGCCCAGAGCGACCACAGGCGGCCCGAGCTCAACAGATCGAGGAGATCGCGGGCTGAATCGAGGGGTGCGAGCAACAGGGGAAGGAGCATGGCCAGCACAGGCGCGGCGCAGAGCGCATACACGCAAGATACGCCGAAGCGATAGAGCCAGCGTGGTGGCGGATTCACCGAAGGAGGAGCTCCCTGAGTTGGGTGGCCGCCGTCTCCATCTGTGCGGCGGTGGCGCTGTAGCTCACGTCCATCACCTTGATGTCGGCAATAGCGGGCAGTTTAGCAGGCGCCTTCACGGCGGGGTTCAAGGGAATCTGTATGGAACGGCCCTCGGCGAGGCGCTGCTCCACCGCCGGGCTCAACAGATACTCGATCAAACGCTTTCCGCCCTCCGAATTGGGCGCGCCTTTAATCAGCGAAACGGTGTTGGGAATGAGGAGCGTGCCGAGCTCCTTCTGGTCGGGGAGTAGCCACTGGACCGGGAGTCCATCCTCGATACCACCGTTCGCATCGTCTGTGTCCGTGAAGCCGAAGGCATACTCGCCCCGGGCCACGCGGTCGCGCACTTCGCCATTGCTGGCCAGGATGGCGATATCGTTCTCCTTCAGCTTCTTGAAGAAATCGAAGGCCTTCTCGGGACCCCACAAAGCATACAGCGCGGCGGCGTGGGTCGCCGTCGTGCCGAAGAGCGGCAGGGCGATGCAAGCTTTGCCCCGGCTCTCCGGCCGAATCAAATCGTGGATCGAAGCGGGCGGCATGGCCACATGGTCGCTGTTGTAGATGATGACGCGGGCACGTGCCGCAAATCCGGTCCAGAAGCCCTCGGAGTCTTTGTATTGCGCCGGTATGGCGGCGGCGGCCTGGGGCGTGAAGGCTTCCAAGACGCCCTTCTCTTTCAGCCGGATCGTCTGGGCGCACTCGTTGTTCCAGAACACATCGCAGCGCGGACGGGACGCCTCCGTGATGAGCCGCGTCACCAACCCCGTGGTCTTGGCCGCCTCGGTGTCGTACACCGCCTCGACATTGATCCCGGTCTCCGCTTCAAAAGCATCGAGGATAGGCCGGGAATAGATCTCGTCCAAGGCCGTATAGACCACCACCGTGTTGGGGTCCCGGCCGCCGCAGGCGTGGAGAACGGTCGCGCTCAGAAAGAGGCTGAATAGCGTAAGAGATCGATTCATGGCGTGCCGCGTTTCTCATGTTGGAATTCAATGCTCAAGTGTCGAGGAAGGTTAGCGAGCAGGCCGGGCGAATTGCAACACCCCGCGGTCTGATGTCGTGTTCTGGTCTGCTCGTGACGCGACTTCCCGTTGCGGTCGAAGTGTCGAGCTGGTCGCGCCCGAGTTTTGCCCCCCCTCCCCCCCCCAAGTGGGGGGCCATGAGGCTCTCTCTGATGAGCAAGGGCCCCCTCGCTTGCGGGGGGGGAGGGGGGGGGAGTTTTCAAATCTGACGGTGATCAGCGATCCGCTTCTCGCGCCCTTCGCTAGACCCGATTGCGGGCCGACTCGCCCCCTATACCGATTTCAAACTGCGAGCGATCTTGCCGCCGGCGCTTTCCACGGCAATTCGGGCTGCAACGACGAGGAAGAAGATCTTGGCAATGCGCTGGAGCAGAAAGAACGCAGTTTCGTTTCCCGAACCTCCGTCTGGTGCAAATGGGAAGGCTGCCATCGTACTCATCATCGCGATGAGTCCCCAATACACGAGCATGCTGCCATAGCTCGAAAAAGTGGCCCCCAGCGCGCTGGAGCTGGCAGTGGCGCCCACGAGGGCGAGTTTCGGCAGGACGAGCAGACAGAGAAACAAATCGACAAGGCTCAATAGGAGCGGGAGCGGATTAAGATCGCCGAACGCGCCACGCGGTCCGCTCGCTAACACGCCCCAAAGGGCAAAGGCACAGTAGGTCGCGAGCCGACCGAGAACGAGACCCGCAATAAGCGATCTGAGGATGCGGAGTGCCGCCGTCACTTTGCCTCGGGCAATATCCTTTCCGGTCAGCAAGGTCACGCCCAGGCTGCCGAACATATTATCCTGGTGCTCTTTGAGCACTAGCGAAGATATTACGGCTGGAATGATGACGATGAAGAGATAGAACTCGAGCAGGGGAGCGAGCTGCTCAGGAAAGGTGTGGGTGATAAAATAGCCCAGGCTGCCGGTCGCGAGTCCCAGAGCACCCAACAGCCACGGGCCGACTCCCCGGGAGAAATCGCTCGCGCGAAAATCTTTTGCGGCAACAGGATTCTGCGCGTCCGAGATGGACCTGAACTGATACGTTGGCCTCCATCGTAGTCGATTGAGGAAGGCGGTCGGCAGACGCTGGCCATAATCCGCTCTTCGCGGCACCACCGACCGCCGCGCGAGGACCAGACAGAAACACGCAACACATCCCTGATACAGCGCGAAGGTCAGGGGCGGTCGCCAGTCGGGTAGCCCGCTACTCACTGCGGCATAGGCGCTGAAGGGCCCGATGGATTGAAGCCAGCCCATCCGGGGCTGTCCGAGCACCTCCAGCACGACCCGCGCGGCCCAGGGGAGGAGCAACATACACAGGACGCCAAGTCCGGTGTGATACATCGCGCGGCTGTGATCTTTGGCGGAGGCCGAAGCCAGCAAACCGATACTGGCGGTGCCCAGGGCGAGGCTGAAGGAGACCAGAGCGCCTTGAAGGAGAGCGAGAGGCTCCACCCCGGCAAAGAAGTAGATGATGCCGGTGAAGGGGAGGACCCCGGCGTAGAGCCCCGTGTAGAGGCTGAGCAGGGCAATAAGTTTGCTCCAGACGATCCAGCCCGGGGGGATGAGCGTGGTGAGGAGGAGGGGGTAGCAGTCCTGCTTGCGCTCGTGGACGATGGCGGCGGCAGCCATGGCGGGCACCACGATCAGCGCGGCGGCGTAGAGTAGAAAGAACTGGGTGCCGAAGATGCTCCGGGCAAATTCGGCCATCTGCCCATGGCGCATGCTGATGAAGGAGAGCGAAATGAGCGCGGCCAGGGCAAGTACCGCGGCCATGCCCGCCATGAGCCCGAAAAGGCGCGGGTTACGCGCCAGCACCAGCAACTCGCGTCGCACGAGGGCGAATGCCGGGGAGGGAATACCTTCTGGATTCATGATGTGCCGCGATGCTCCCTCGTGATGTCGCGATTGTTGCGACGTTGGGGAAAGCGTAGCGCAGGGACTGACCGCAGTGCAATGGTGGTCCCGCTTGAAGCCTGAAGCCTGCCGCACGCCCCAATGTGTTAACATAAGCACCGGGTATTAGTGAACAAAAAGGAATTCTTATCATGCGAATCACGGCTTGCTTGCTCGTGCTATCAGGAGCAGCCTACTTCACCCTGCCGGTCTCGGCGGCGGATCAGGTCAATCTCAAAGACGGAACTGTGCTGCGGGGCAAAATAGGGGGATTGTCCGAGGGAAAGCTCGCTCTTGAGGCGTCCTTCGGCGGGGCGCTCTCCATTCCCTGGGCCGAGGTGACCGGCCTCCAGTCGGATGACAGTGTGGCCTTCATTCTCCAGGACGGGTCCAAGATTCAGGGAACCCCAAAGCTTGTCGAGGGCGTGCAGCAGCTTTACGGGGCGCCTTCCGGCGCGGTTCCTCTGTCCCTGTCGTCCGTGACATCCCTGGCGCTGGATGCGCCCCCGGCGGACGCGTCCGCTGCGGCGCCAGCGCCGCCACTTGAAGGGTCGGAACCGCCCGCCGAAGCGGAAATCTGGGTGGGCCGCGCCGAACTTGGCCTGAACGGACAAACGGGCAACAAGGAACGCTTCGACGTCCGCGCCGGGGTCGATATGAACCGCAAGGCGGAGGCCTGGCGGCTGAACCTCTACCTCAAGGGGCAGTACGCGGAGACCAACAGCGAACAGTCGGCCAATGAGGTCATGGGCGGCACGCGGGCGGAGTGGGACATCAGCGAGCGCACCTACGTTTTCGGCAAGCTCGATCTGGAGCACGATGAATTCGAGGATCTTGAGGTTCGCGCGACGGCCACGACGGGTCTGGGTCACTTTTTCGTGAAGCGGGAGAAACTCGAGCTGAAAGGCTGGCTGGGCGCGGGTTATGAGCATGAGACCTTTAAGAAGGACCCGGAACCCGTTCCGGACGACCTGCCCACGCCCACCACGCTGGAGGAGTCCATCCGCCAGATCCTGTTGATTACGCGACAGGACGACACCATCACCACGACAACCGACGAGGTGGTGGCGGAGGCGGGCTACAGCTACCAGCAGGACCTCCGGAAAAATTTCCGATTGAAGCACGGAATCACCTACTATCCTTCTGTAGACGATCCGTTCCAGCAGTATCGCGTTACGGCGGATACCTCCATGGAATTTCCCGTGGGGAAGGAGCCGGACTGGACCGTGCGCGCGGGGGTGCGCAACGAATATGATGCCGCCCCCCAGGAAGAAGTGGACAAGCTCGACACGACGTATTATCTGAATCTTGGTTATAATTTCTAAGGACAACGTCCCCGGAGGAATACATCATGGACACGACCGATCCCCTTTTCGGCATTTTGCAGACGCTTATCGACATCCTCATTGAACTCATCCGCGCCCAGTTTGCCGACTTCGTCGCCCTCTTCGAGATCCTTCAGGAACTGGGCATCATCATGCCGCTGTGATGGATCCGGCGGCCCGATTTTCGAACCGGGTCTCGGATTATGTGCGGTTTCGACCGCGCTATCCCGAATCCCTCATCGACGTGTTGCGAGTCCGCTGCGGATTGAGCCCCGGCCATATCATCGCCGATGTCGGTTCGGGCACGGGCTTCCTGGCGGAGCTTTTTCTGCGCCACGGACACTCGGTCTTCGCGGTGGAGCCCAACGCCCCCATGCGCGAGGCCGCCGAGGCGCTCTACGGCGCCGCGCCGGGCTTCCACAGCATGGCGGGCAGCGCCGAGGCCACGGGACTGACCACAGGGTCGATGGATCTGGTCACGGCGGGCCAGGCCTTTCACTGGTTCTACGCCGAAGCCGCACGGCGGGAATTCGCGCGCATCCTCCGGCCCGGGGGATGGGTCGTGCTGGTGTGGAACGAGCGCAGCGCCGCCGAATCGGGCTTTCTCGCCGACTACGAAGCCCTCCTGCAACGCCACGGCACCGACTACGCCACGGTGGACCACCGCAACGTGGACGAGGAAAAGCTGGCCGCGTTCTACGGCGGGGAATTCGAACGCGCGGTCCTCGACAACGTGCAGTGGTTCGACCGCGAGGGCCTCGCCGGTCGGGTCCGGTCCTGCTCCTACGTGCCCGCGCCGGGTGAGGCGGGCTACGACGCGATGATGACAGAACTGGACGGGGTTTTCGACATGCACCAGGAAGACGGGCGCGTCGCCATGACCTACGAGACCAAGGCCTATTTCGGGAGGTTGGGGGGCTGAGGGGAAAACTTGGGGGACTCATGGGTATTGGTATTATCGTGGTCGCCACCCAGATCATTCCACAGGCTGGTGAGTATCCAAAAGGTGACGCCCAGCGATACCCCCATGCCGATACCGATCATTTGGAGATGACTGGCGAGGAAGTAGAAGGCGAATTCTCGCTCGCCCATGATGGGGTCGGACGAGAGCGTGGTCTGTACGAAGAGCAGCACAAAGGTGGCCAACAGAGTAAAGCCCAACGCGCCACCGATGGCCGGGATGAGCTTTCTGGGCAGTGCTGCGCCCGCCATCGATGCAAGCGCCGCGAAAAGGACATGCAGGGGAAGCAACACCAAGTCCAGCACGACGACATAGCCTGGCATGTGAAGCTGGGACGTCTCGATAAGGTCCATCACCCTGAACATAACCAGTGTCTTGCAGAGCATAATCGCGAGGAGCATGGGCTTCAGGAGGCGCATCAAGACAAGGAGCTTGCCTCCAATGAGCGTGCCGCAATTCAGCAACGTCATCCGCAACATATCGAAAGTGGTCTCTTCCCGTTCCTTGACCATGAGTACCGCCACCATGGGCGGGATGAGCACGAGGAGGAGAATGCGTTCCAGTATTCCAATGGTCATGATCAATTCGGCGGAAACCGAAACGATCCAAAAAAAGAGCAGTCCATAGGCGCTTGCCGTCATGATGAATGCTGCCAAGGCGACCGAGGGCTTCCAGAAGGCGCTGCCGCAGAGGTCTTTGTAGCCAAAGGGATTGGCACCATCGGGAATGATGACCAGGGGGATTCTTGACGCACGGGCCGCTAGACGGTTCCTCTGGAGGGGCATCAGGGCCGCGGCGCGCGCCCGGAGGCGGGCGGGATTCAGGATACTGCGCAGGGGAAACAAGGTGGCGAGCAGGAAAAACGCGCCTATCAGAAGCTGATAGAGGACATAGGCTTCGAAGGGATGGCGCGCGATCAAAGCGGCCAGACCTGCGAAAAGTCCCGTCGTCTCGAAGAACGGGATGTTGTAGTAAAGGGCGGCGCTGGTTGGGATGAGGCCCGCCAGAATGGCGATGATGCCAAAAGTGAGGAAGATGGAGCGCGCGGGATGGGCCATGAAGTCGGAACACCAGAGCCCGACGGCGGTATTGCAGAGGGCCGCGGGCACCAGCACCGCCAGCGCGCCGAAGAAACTTTCCACATCGACCCCGGCATAGAAATAGACCAGGCCGGTAAAGGGAAGCACAGCGACGGCCACGAGCAACGCGCGGATCAATACGGCGGCGAATTTGCCCAGCACGATGCGGCGGGGCGTGATGAGCGTCGTCAGGAGCATGTCATAGTTCTCTTCCTGCCGCTCGCTGTTGATGCTGACGGCCGCCAGCGCGGGGATCACCGCGAATACAATCGCCCCCACCGCGAGTACCTGCATGTTGAAGAGGGAGCGCATCGCGCCGGACATGAAAATGTAATTCGTCGCAGCGGTGTCCATGGCGTAGAACGCCGTGCTGTAGAGCAGACCGAGCAGGGCGAGGAGCAGCAGGAAGCTTTTCCAGCTCCGGAGTCCGGTTAGGAGTTCGCGCTTGAGGAGCGTCATCGTGAGGGAGGGTGCGCTTGATCTCATCCTGACTTCCGATCCCAACCATCCAACCGATACGGGTCGTTCCCCGTATCGAATACTTCATCGAGTCGGATCTGAGCAATAAGCATGGGAATGATCGAGAATAGCAAGATAATGCTGGTTACGCCGAGACTTGTGTACAAGGCGCCAGTTTCTTCCAATTGCCGGGTCTGTGTCGAGTTGATCACGAATCGAAGCACGACATCCCCCACGGCCACCATGACGTATATGGCGGTCAGCGATACGGCGAAGTCCGTCGTGCTCGGCTCCCGGTATCGAACGCACATGAGGCTGATTGAAATGACGAAGATTATCCTGGGAGCCAGAAGCACGACCTTGTAGATGAAAGCTTCCGGATCGGCGCCCCGTGTGAGGGCTGCGGTAAATGTCTCCTGGCCCGGCAGCATGCGGGGAAGTCCACCGCCCACCATGAATCCGAGTATGACCGGCAACAACGAGACGAACATAGCCAACGCAAGTCCATTCAAGACCCGATCCGATCCTTCGATGGTCATTCTGAGGTGGCGGAGCGTCTCCGGGTCCATTTCCCGGCCGCAGCGTTCCACCACGATGAGGGGTACCAGCAGATAGAGCAAGGCCGCACCAACGTCGAAGGAGTCCACGCTCCAATCCATCTTGACGAGTGACCACCGGTCAAAGAGTGCGGAAGCGGCGGCGCACAGAAAGAAAGCGGCCATTGCCCATGCGGGACGGCTCAGTCGGACCCGTCGGCGTTCCCGATGATACATGGGGCTTCCCCAGTCGGGGATCGGGCCTTGAGTCGGGCGATTCTTTCCCGCAGGAGCGGCCATTCGGAACAGGCGCATCCGCGTGATTTTTCCTGCGACGAGACTGGCCAGGGCAACAAGAAGGACGCCAGAACTCTGCAGCCTGGCGAGGTCCAAACAGTCCCACCAGTCCGCGTCGCTGGCGACGACCTCCATCAGCAGGGTAATGGGGTTGGGGGGCGGATTGAGGGCCCCGCCCCAGACGTAGTGCATCGCAGGTACCGCATAGAGCAGCACGACGCAGCCGTAGGAGGCCACAATGGTGCGGCTGGGGCTTTCCATGACATGGGAAAGGGAGATACCGATCAGGGCGTGGGCCAGTGCGGTGCCATAGAGCATCAGCGTGGCCTGATAAAGGCTGCGCATCTCGATGCCCGCGAAGAAGTAGATGAACGCGCCCAGGGGCAGCAGGGCGATATGAAAGAACATGAAGACGGCGAAGACGGCCAGGAGCTTTCCCGCTACTACCGTGGCAGGATGGAAAAGGGCGGTGCGGAGGAGGTCATCGGTCTGCTGGTGTCGCTCGGCGGCAAGGCTTATGGCGGCGAGGGCGGGCACGACGAGAAAGACCACCAGGAGTAGCGTGCTGAATTGAACCGTAAGCACGGTGGCAACGGCCAACGTCGGTGCCGTTGATTGCTCCACCATAGAAAGCAGAGCGCCCAAGGCAACCATGAGCTGGATCACGGCGGCGGTTATCAGCAGGAACCCGTAGCGCCGCTGGCGCAGCGTCGTCAGAAGCTCGCGCCAGACAATGGCGGCCAGCGGCGTGGTCGCCCAGTCCAGCAGAGAGAATTGGGTGACGGAACGGGCCATGAAGCTTATCCGACCCCCTTCTGGAGGCGCCGCGCGAGGCGGCGGCCGGCGAAGCGGAATAGCGCCAGTGTCACGAGGGCAAAGAAGAGGCTGTTCGCGATCCAGTAGAAGCTGAACATGGTGTTGTTGTTGTAGTAGCCGGTGTTCTCCAGATTGGCAAGCTGTGCCGAGAGGGGCGAGGTGAAGGAGATCAAGTGCTCTTCAAAATCCCCGATGATACCGAAATTTCGCGTGTAGGTCCTGCCCGCGTAGAGAAACACCAGCAGAGCCAGGGGAAGGAGCACCAGGGCGCCGATGCTGGCGCCATAGCCCAGCAGCAGGGCCGTCACGCCGCGCTTGCAGGTTGCTGTGGCTGTGAGCGTGATGGCGAGAACGTACAACACACAGACGATCATCGTGCCAAAGCCCGTTATGCCGGCGGCCCAGGCCTCGCCCGAGTGCCAGCCGAATACCCCCAGCGGGATGCTACCGAGCAGGGCGGCCGTCACGGGAATTAGCGCGGTATATAACCCCGTCCGGAATTTCCCATTGATGATCTGCCGCGGTTCCAGCAGCGTCATGCGGAGCATGTCCAGATTGCCCCACTCGTGCTCCTTCGACATGCCCATAGCGACGAGCGACGGCGTCAGGATGAGGATGAGGATAGTGTCGATCAGAATGGGCCAGCCGATGAACGCGGCGATGTCGCGAATACCGAAATCCCCGCCGACGACGGCAAAGATCGACACGACAAGACAGAAAATGGTGAAGCCATAAAAGATGCGAACGCTGAAGGTGCCCTTGCCCAGGAGGCCGGTCTGCAGCTCTTTGTGGTAGAGCGGATTGGCGCCATCGGGGATCATCGCCCGGCGGCGGCGCGGGTCGATGAGATAGTAGGGAAAGCTCTTTCGCCGCGCCTGGAGCACCGTCTGATCGTCGATGGGCTTTTCCTGGTCCACCTTCATGGGTTCGGTGGGGCGCCGGAGGATGCTCAGGGCGATTCGCATTCCGACGAGTATGATAGCGGACTGATAGAGGAAAATGGCGCACAGACTCACGATGGACAGGCGGCCTTCGGCCAGGGCAACCAGAGAAAACAGGGGACAGAGTGTGGTCGCGATCTCTTCTCCGTAGCGATTAAAGAGGTCGTTAACCCACGTGTAAGGCCACAAAATCTCCGTGACCAGCACGAAAAGGAGCAAGATGCCGCCCTGAAGTACAAGCCCGATGGCGTAGGTCGTCATGATGGCGGGCAGGGTGCGATAGAACTTCGCCGAGCAGGCCAGACCGATGATGGCGGAGGACAGGGCGGAGAGGGCGATGATCAGGGCCGACTGCACGAACTGGGACCAGTCGATACCCACGAGAAAGAAAAAGACCCCGACCAGGGGCAGGGTGGCGATGGCGACGAGGGTGTAGATGCCGAGCACGTTGAAAAGTTTGGCCAGGGCCAGGGCAAAGGGGCTGATATAGGTCATCCGCAAAAGATCGTAGCTGTCCTGCTGCTTCTCCACGCAGATGGACACGGCGGCCATGGGCGGCACCAGGAGCATGGCGCTGAAATAGAGCCCGAAGGAGAAGACCATGAAGAGGCTGCGTACGTCCCGGATGGAAACGCTTCCTCCATAGCGGACCATTTCCTGCGCCACGATGCCGAGAATGAATACGAGCACCGAGATCATGATCAGCAGCAGTACCGCCAGGAAAAGAAAAGGCTTGGGACTGCGCAGGCCCGTGAGGAGTTCGCGCTTGATTACGGCCAGGGCGGGGGAAGCGGTCATGCCTAGATTCCGCCCTTGGTCACATGGAGGAATACATCTTCCAGCGTGCCTTCCTGCTCGCTGAAGGACAGCACGCGCACGCCTTCCTGCACCAGCTTCGTGAGGACGCCTGCGAGCTCTTCGTTGCTCATGGCGGTCTCCATCTGGAATTCGTTGCCCGCGTGCTCCACATTGTCGATGCCGGGGAACTCCGCGAGGACCGCGGCGGCCTTGTCCGCGCCGTCGAGGACCTGAAGGCGCACTTCCTTGTTCTGACGCATGCTCCGGAGAATCTCTTTGTGGTTGCCGAAGGCCAGAAGTGTTCCCCGCTCGATGATCCCGATCTTGGTGCACATGTCGCCCAGTTCCGAGAGGATGTGGGAGGAGATGAGGATCGTCTTGCCCATGTCGCGCAGGGCCTTGAGGAGCTCCTTGATCTCGATGCGCGCACGGGGATCGAGGCCGCTCGCGGGTTCATCAAGGAGGAGCACCTGGGGATCGTGGATCAGCGTTTTGGCGAGGCAGCAGCGCTGCTTCATGCCCCGGGAGAAGGCGCTCACATAATCGTCCGCGCGGCTTGTCATGTCCGTGAGGGTGAGCACATCGTCGATAATAGCCCGGCGCTGCTTGCTGGGGATTTTGTAGGCCGCGCCGAAGAAGTCGAGATACTCCCGGAGGCGCATACCGTCGTAGACGCCGAAGGAATCGGGCATATAGCCGATGATCTTCTTGATCTCGTAGGGGTTCTTCATCACGTCGATGCCGTTGATGGTCGCCCGGCCCGCCGTGGGCGTCAGCAGCGTGGAGAGGATGCGGATCGTGGTGGTCTTTCCCGCCCCGTTGGGCCCGATGAAGCCGAAGATGTCGCCCTTCTCGATCTGCAGGTTGAGGCCCTTGAGCGCCTCAAATTTGTTGTAGTTCTTGGTCAGGTTGATGGTTTCAATCATGGCCATGGGTCTTATTCTCCAACCGTTGGGGGTGTGCGCTTTACAAGGCGGGCTGCAATATAGGCGTGGTAGTGAGCGTTCTGGGCCATTGCGCGCGTCCGGGTGAGTTCAACCGGATCGGTGCCGCCGTCGATTGTAGTGGCTTGGGCTTTCAGGGCGATGGTCGTTGACCGGGGCTGCAACCACTCCTTCCAATTGTCCACCGTGTAGGTCTCTCTCGTCAGAACAACGTTGTCCGCCAGCGGCGTTGTGGTGGCTGCTGGACTGGACATTCCCATATCCCGGTTTTCCATATCGATCAGGCGCAGCGTCACGGTGCGCTGGCCGGAGGTGGTCGTGGTCGCTTCGCAGTTCGCGTGGGTGTATCCCTCGATCCCCAGGTCAGCGCGGCGACGGCCACCGCTCTCGGAGCTATATGAGGCGTTCGCCGTGAGGATCTCGAGCTGGAGTACGTAGTCTTCCGATGCGCGGGCCCAGGTTGGGAGGGTAACGTTGAGCGTCCAGAACTCTCCGAGGTTGATTGCGCGGGCCTTCTGCCTCCAATCATCGGGCGTAAGGGGTAATCCGACGGGGAAGGAGGTATCCGCTATTTCCCGTCCGCCCATGGGCATCGTCGGATAATAATTCGCCTGTGCGAACTGCGGGTCGCGCAACTCCACGGCCAGATTTACCTCTCCATTCGCGTCATCCTGCCGTACGTTGAGCCACATCACGGCCAGGGTCGCGCCGAGGTCATCGTCCGCGGACGTTCCGAGATCAATGCTACCCACGGGTGGAGCGTTCACCCAGGCAACGAGGCAGGGAGGCGGGGACGCGCCATTGCCGGAGAAGATCCATTGGGGAATCTCAGAGAGAAACTGGGAGAATTGGCTGCGCTCCTGAAGCTCAAAAAGATCCGGCACGGTCATCGCATCGTTGGGGGAGAGCTGCAAATTTGCAAATCGAGGGCCGCGAAACTCCTTCAGATCGAAATCGACGCTTTTCGTGCCTTCCTGCAAGGTCAGGGGCATTCCGCGGCCATTGTAGACCAGCATGGCGTCGCCGAGGGGCAGTCCAGTCTTGTTCTGTATGGTGCCCCTGAGCTTGCCATCCGATTCCACGAGGTCCGCCTCCAGCGCGCCGGTCAGTTCCAGCGGCGCCTGGGTCTGCAGGAAGCGCATTTCACTTGCGCCCACGGCGACATTCTGAACGGAGCCGGGTTCCCCCTGTACAAACTGAAAGGGCGATTGGACTTGTGAGCCAAACGCGATTCCGTCGGGCGTATACCCCATGCCCCCGCCTGCGGCGTCGTTTACGAGGGTCTGGGAATGGGTAAGCGTTCCTTCAAAGCGCCCGCTGCCCTTGGCGAGCAGACCGGTAATGCCGTGTAGGGTGGCCCTGGGCGAGTTGGCGCTCAGTTCGAGGATCTCCAGTTGCTCCAGCTTGGTGCTCCGGGCGCGGCCCTGGGTACCGAAAAACATGGCGTAGCTCGTGAACGCCAGGGAAAAGAACACCAGGCAGACCCAGGCCATTTCGCGCCGCTTCATCCAGTTCCAGAACAGCCAGTTGCCCACGATGGCAATGAAAAAATAGAGGAGGAGATAGGTGATGACCGAAGAGACGGGGAAAAGCTTCACACCGGCAATGGAGGGGAGCCGCTGGACCGCGGCATCGACGAGGGCGGCCAGATTCAGCGGTCGGTCCATGATGCTCTGGGTAAGGAGCGCATTCCAGACCTCCAGAAAATCCGGGTCGGTGTGGAGGAGGCCGCTGACCGCATCAACGGTAAAGGTGGCCACGCGGCCGTTGCCGACGGCATTCAGCGCGCCCACGGCAAAGTTGCTGCCAATGGATTTGACGGAATCCGCAGCGGGCGAGAGGGCCGTCACCATGCCCTCACCCTTCGCCACACCGGCCCGACCGAAGGCCTGGCTGGCCAGGGTGTCCTCGGGCGTGAAGGTGTTCTCGCCAATAACGACGCCCATGAGCGGTTCGAGCCAGGACCCCTTGTAGCGCGCGGCGTTCTCGCCCAGACTGATGACCAGCGTGCCGCCGAGTTCGACGTACTGCTGGAGGAGCGCGCGGTGCTCCGGGGCAATGCGCTCAGGGTCGATATCGCCCATCACGATCAGGTCGAAGGCGGTGTAGCAGGGCAGGCGGTCCGCCAGCAGACCAAGCTGATCGGTGCTTAGTCCCTCGCGGTGGAAACGGACCTCGGTCTTCCCGATGACCCGCTCGCTGCCGAGGAACCCGTAGTCGTGGTGATTGTCGTCGAGCAACAGGCCCAGATAGTCCCGCCGCTCGATGGGGGCCACATTGAGCCACGTGGGCACGGGCACGGCGGCGCGGTTGCCGTGATAGAGCTGGACCTCGATCCGGTTGGCCCGCTCGAGCTTGCAGTAGAGGCGAAAGTGCTTGCGAGATCCCTTCGGCGATACGGCGGGTACCCGGTAGATGGGACTGAGTCGTTCATTGCTGAAGTCGTAGAGGGTAACCTCCACATGACCTTCGATATCGCGCTCGGTGTTGTTGATGAACACATCAACCGGTGCCCAGGCGCCCTCGCGATAGGCCACGCCATGGTTGATGGTGAGGTCAATGAGGATGGTCTCGTCGGGCGTATCGTCCTGCGCCGCGGCGGGGACGAGGGCGAGGAGAAGGATGAAGAAGAGACTAGCCTGAGGCAGGGAAAATCCGATTGAACGAGGGTATATTGATTTGACCACGGAGCACACGGAGGCATGGAGAAGAGAAGAGAGAGGGAGATTACTCAGCCACACGGAAATCCATGGCGACTTGGCAGCGGGCTCCGAGAGGAGAGCTTTCTGTGGGAGATTATTGGGAGATTGCTGCATTGTTGTCTGGCTCCACGGGATTTTTTTGGTGCTGTATGGATATTGAATGTGCTGGGTTGCTCGTGTCTAGAGCACGAAACGTTTGATGCCGTCTTTGAGCACCGCTACGTTGAAATTGATAAGGAGGCCCACGCGGCATTGGGTGAGCCGCATATATGAGAGTATTTGTGCATCGTGCTTGGGAATTAGCTCCGTCACGACCTTGAGTTCAAGAAGGACTCGCCGCTCTACCCAAATATCGAGTTTCAGTTCGTCTCCCACCGTCTCCCCCTTATATACCAGGGGACATTGAAGTTGTTGTTCGTACTTCAAACCGCGAAGCTGCAACTCCCGGCAAAGGCTTCGTTCATAAATCTGCTCATAGAGGCCGGGTCCCCAGTATTTGTGGACTTCGATGGCCCCGCCAATTATGTTCTCCGTAAGTTCCTCTTCCAACATGCTCTCGCTCCCTTTTTCGATGCTAATTCCTGAGGCCTGTAACGGCCGAATTGCTCCGGTACCTGCTGCAACGTCTCCATTGAAAGATCCCTGAAATTCCTCACACAAACTCTCTCTTTCTTCTCCGTGCCTCCGTGAACTCCGTGGTCAATCCATCTTTAGTTTCCAGCCCGGTCGTCATCAAAACTCCGCGCGGCGGGTATACACCCACCATTCGAATGCCAGCACGGCGAGGGCCCCGAAGAGCAGCCAGCGCCACAGTTCTTTATTGAAGGTAACCGCTCCCCCTGCGGCGGCGACTTCGAGGTCGCCCAGGGCGAGGGTTTCGGCGGGGTGAATGGCGGATTCTTCGCGGCTGAGCAGGTTCAGGGCGTAGTGCCGGTGGTCCTCGCCACGCTCCACCTCGTAGGGTCCGGCGGTGTTGGTGGCGGCGAAGTAGACCGGACGGAGCGGGTCAAGGGCGATGGACTGTTCGGCGCCGTTCGGGTTATGAATGTGGGCCTCGGCCACCTCGGGCAGGGCGTGGATTTCGATGGCGCTTCCCGTGGCCAGGGTGGGCTCGCCACCGCTTCCGGAAGCGGGCACCCACGCGAGAACGTTCTGCATGAACAAAGGAAAGGACAGATGTAAGGGCCAGTTGGAGTCGCCAATGTCGAAGGCAATGAACAGCATGGGCTGGAGGGCCTGGCTGATGTCCGCGACCAGCGGGCCGCCGTCCGTAGACACCAATGTCCGCGCGCCCTCCGGCAGGGTGGCTTTGAGCGCCTTGCCGATGGACACATTACTGGGATTGGTGAATCGCATCACGGGATGGTCTTTGTCCAGGGCCATGATGGGCGGATTGGTGAACTCGCCCACAGACGCCAGCCCCGGAAGCGACGGCAGGGTGTTGATAAACACCAGCGCGCCCGTGGGAAGGGTCGGGGGCGACCAGCCATCGAAAAGATACAGATCGAAGGGATCGGTGAGCCCCGCGAATTGGTCCGGCGTGGTGACGGCAAGGCGCACGCGCGGCTCCAGTGAAAATACATGGCGCAGCATGGAGCCGCCGATGCTGTCCGCGCTGCCCGCGATGAGCACATCAATGTAGGTGTCCTGCTGGAGGGCAAGCCAGGCCCGATTGTCCACCGCGAGCGCGTCCTCGTGATCCAGCTCCGCGCGGAGAATGCCATCTTCCAGCGCGGGCAGCACGAACACGGCTTCATCCGTGTCGCCAGGCGGAACGGCCAGTTCGTCGACTCCGAGGATCTCCTCCCCGAAGTAGAGCGTGAGGGTGGTGTCCAGTGCGGTATCCGCATCGTTGTATACCTGCACGAAGCACTGGCGGCCTTCACCCTCGCCGTCCGAGTCGCGGGTGCTGAAATTGGTGATGCCCGCGTTGTTTCGGCTTTCGCCTATGCGGATGAACTGGATGGGTACGCTCAGGGCCGCCAGGCGATCGCCTTCCGTGATGTTGCCGTCGCTGAACATCAGCACTTCCAGGTTGGAAACGACGGCGGTGACATCGGGGTTGATAGGTGCGATGGAGCGAATGATCTGGGCGGCATCCTCCACGTTGCTCCGGGTGTCGTGCGCCATGAGACTGTTGATCGCGTTGCGGAGGTGATAGCGGTCGTCTGTGAGTTCGGCCTGGACGCTGGCGGACTCGGCGAAGCCGATGACCATGGCGCGGTCGCCGCTTTCCATGGACTCCACGATCTTGAGGGCTTCCTCTTTTGCGATTCCGAGACGATCATTGCCGTTTTCCTGTGTTTGCATGCTGGCGGAGTGGTCGATGAGAAGGCAGAGGTTGCGACCCTCGATGCCGCTGGTCTGAATGAAGGGTCGGCTCAAGGCGAAGACGATGAGCAGCAAAATGATAATCTGGAGCAGCAGGAGCAAATTGCGGCGAAGCTTCTGAAACGGTGCGTTGGCCGTGAGGTCCTGGAGGCTCTTCATCCACAGCATCGTGCTGGGGATGATCACCTCGGAGCGGCGCAGCTTGAGGATGTAGAGCAGCACCAGAAGGGGAATGAGCCCGAGAAACCAGAAGGCCTGGGGTGCGATGAAGCTGTTCGCGATGGCGTTGAGCCAGCTCATCGGATAAGCCCCCCACGGCGCAAGACATCGAGCAGGACATTTTCTACGGGTGTCTGGCTGGAGACGAGAAAGTGGCTCATGCCGTGGCCCAGGCAATACGTGCGCACCTGCTCGATAAAGGCGTCGCGGTTCTGGAAATAGCGCTTCATAAGGCCACGGCTCACGGAGATCTCCGTGGCGCTTTCCGATTCGCTGTCGATGAGTTTGAGGTCCCCGCTGAGCTGGGGCGTAATCTCCTCCGGCGCGAGGACCTGGATGACGTAGACATCGGAGCGCGTAGCGCAGAGGCGCTTGAGCGGTGCCTCGAAGCCCCCTTCGTCCATTAAATCGGAAATGACAACGTACACGCCACGACCGCGTTGGCGCAGGGCATAGGTGCGTATTGCGTCGTCCAGGTTGGTGCTGCCCTCGGGCGAAGTACCCTGGAGGAAGGCGAGCATCTTGTTGGCCGAGGCTTTACCACGCACGGGCGTGAGGGCTTCCACGCGTCCACCCGTCAAAACGCCGATGGAGATCCGGTCATAGCCCGCGAGGCCGATGTAGCCCAGGGCCGCAAGAAGTTTGCGGCCAAACTCGAATTTGCGCGGCGTTCCAAAATCCATGGACAGGCTCGCGTCGAGGAGGAGGTGCAGCGTGATATCTTCGAATTCCTGGAACAGCTTCAGGCAGAGCTCATCCAGTCGGCTGTAGATGTTCCAGTCCACATGGCGCAGGTCATCGCCCTGAACATAGCCCCGATAATCGGCAAACTCCATGCTCGTGCCCTTGCGCTTGCTCCGGCGCTCGCCCTTGGCCGCGCCCAGGTGCACTTTTTTCACGGAAATGGCCATGCGCTCGAGGCGGCGCAGAAAAGCCGCGTCGAGGATGGGCGCCGTATCGGGGGCGATGAGACTCACGCAACGAGCTCCGCGGTCTTGATGCCTTCCATGATGCCTTTGACGATCTGATCCGAGGTAATGCCTTCGGCGTCCGCCTCAAAGTTCACCAGCACACGATGGCGCAGCGCGTGAAGCGCGACCTGTTGAATGTCCTTGAAGCTCACATTGAAACGGCCCGCGCGGAGGGCCTGCACCTTCGCGGCGAGGAGGAGGGCCTGCGCGCCGCGGGGGCTGGATCCGTAGCGAGCGTACTTGTTCACCATATCGGTGGCGTAGGCGCTGCCGGGCTGCGTCGCCAATACGAGACGCACGGCATAGTCGGTCACCTGGGGTGCGGCGACCACATCGCGTACGAAGCCCTGCCATTTGAGGATCTCCGTGCCATCCATCACCACGCTGCCGCTGGCGATATCGCGGTTGGTCGTTCTGTCGAGGATCTTCGTCAACTCCTCCCGGCTGGGATAGTCCACCGTCACCTTGAGGAGGAAGCGGTCGAGCTGGGCCTCGGGCAGGGGATAGGTGCCGTCCATTTCGATGGGATTCTGCGTGGCCAGCACGAAGAAGGGCTCCTGCAGTTTGTGCACGGTGCGCGCGACGGAGACCGTGTGCTCTTGCATCGCCTCCAGCAGCGCCGACTGGGTCTTGGGCGTGGCGCGGTTGATCTCGTCCGCCAGAATGATGTTGGCAAAGAGGGGGCCCGCGCGGAATTCCATTTGCCGGTGGCCGTGTGCGTCTTCCACGAGCATGTTGGTGCCGATGATATCGGCCGGCATCAAGTCGGGCGTGAACTGGATGCGGCTGAAGTGGAGGTGGAGCGCTTCGCTGATGGTGCGCACGAGCATCGTCTTGCCCAGACCCGGCACGCCTTCGAGGAGGCAGTGGCCGCCCGCGAAGATACACGTGAGTACGGCCTCGACCGTTCCGGTACTGCCGACGATTACGCGGCCGATCTCGTCCCTCAGCTTGTCAAAGACCTCGCGGAATTCTGCAGCTTGCTGTTCGACGTCCATGGATTACTCTCCTTTGTTCTTGTCGGTCTTCTTCTGCGCCCGGTCCTTGGCGGCGAGAAGGCGGCTGGTGTAGTCGGTCTTACCCCGCGATTCTTCCTGCAGCACGGCATCGGGCACCGTGCGGATCGCGGTGGGGGCAATGGTTTCCGTCGGCGCGCTGATGGCGCCGAAGGATTGAAGTTCCGTAGCGGTTCCGAAGTCATGCTCTTGCGCCGCCGCGCGATAGGTCCCCGTCACAGGCTGGGCGTGCTTCGGCGGCTTTGGGATGAATCGTTTGAGGCCGGGCAGGGCATGGATGAGGCGCCAGGCGGGTGCTATCACCAGCATGGGCGAAAGCATAACGCGGCGCACGAACACTTCGACGAGCAAGAGGCACGCCGCAATTGCCGCGAGCCAGTGCCACACGGGAAAGATGTTGGCCGAAGATGCCAGGTCATGCTCGAAGGGGTTCATTGTTTCGTCGAGAATGCGTCCGTTGCCCGCCAGCGCGAGATTCTCCAGCAGCGGCATGTTGGTGGTGTTGTACTCGTACTCCGCCGAGTAGTCCACCGCCAGCCCAGTCGGGATCATACGCTGGGTCCCGTCGGCGTCGGCGTAGGCCAGATTCACCATGTAGATCCCCGTGTCGGCGATGGGAAAGCGCCCCTCGTAGATTCCGGGGCCCTCCTGGGTCAGGGTAATATTCTGGGACTTGAAGTCGGGCGAGGTGACCACGCCCGTGGGCCGGAGGAAGTTGATGAACTTGCCTTCGCTGTCCACAGCGTCGATGCGGACCACGCCGTAGCCCTCTTCGCGGCGGGTTTCCACGCGAAACTCGGAAGGGGTGATCTCGCGGAGGCTCCAGCGGACCGCCTGGGACCAGAAGCGATCGTAGCCCTCCCAGTTCATCCAGTTCGCGCCCCAGCGGCTTGTGGAGTCCGAGGTGAAGGCCACGGCCTTGCCCAGGCCATAGCGCCAGTGGGCCAGCACCGGATCACCCTCATCCGAAATGAGGGGCACCGTGGCCGTGTCCTTGGGAAAGGTGACCACATAGCCCTTGAGCGAGGGGAGCGCCGCTGTGGACACGCCCGCGAGCACTTCCGAACTGTGGAGCGTCTGGGGGACGAACTCGACCTCGCGGAACACGCCCATCTTCACCACCGAGGCCTCTTTGGTGAAAATCTGGGGCAGCTTGCGTGGGTCGTTCACGAAGTAATACTCGCCGCCGGTCGCCTTGGCGATGTCGCGCAGCATGTTCTGGTCGCTGTTGCTGTGGGGATTGATGCAGATCGTGCTGATGGATATCCCCGCGCTGGCGTAGGCCGCGAGGAGGCTTGCGGCGGGGGCGGCCGGGTCGCCGTCGGATATCAGGATGGCGCGCTTCACGCCGGCGTCGGCTTTCTTCAGCGCGTTGAACGCCATCTGGAGCGTGGGACCCGTGTCGGGCATGTCGCCCAGGCTCCGGCTCTGGGAGTCGATGGCGCTTCGCATCATGGACTTTTCGCCAACGGGCTGGAGATCGAAGATCCAGGAATCACCTCCCTGAAGGTAGCCCAACGCCCCCATCAGATCGCGGGAGGACAGCACCTCCAGAGAGGCCTTGGCGATTTCCGCAGCCCAGGAGTTGCCGTCGGCAAACTCGCAGGTATGGAGAATGGTCGCGAGCGCGCCCCGGGGAAGCACTTTCTTCTCCTTGATGTCCATGGAGACCGGCAGCGCCTTTTCCACCGGCGTGTTGAGGTAGCCGCCCGCACCAAAGCTATTGGGGCCACCGATCATGGTGAGACCAATCCCGTGATCCCGCACCATCGCCTCCAGCATGCTCAACTGCTCCGGACTCAAGTCAGTGCTGCTGACATTGGAAAGTATGATGCCATCGTAACTTTGCGCCTGAGCCAGGTCTGCGGGCACGTTGCCGGGATGGGTGTGCTCGACGGTGATCCCTTCGCGCGCCAGAGCCTCCCGCAGGTGTGCGCCTTCGGCCTCGTTCGAGTCCACATAGAGCACGCGGGGCTCGCCATGGACCGTGGTGAAGGCTCGCCCGATATTGTTTTCCCGAATCGTGTCGGATTCACTTTCCAGGCTGACTTCGTATTCGAAGAAGCCCGCCTGATCCGCCTCCTGCGTAAGCAGGAAGACATTGTCACCCGGCTGGAGCTGGACCTCCTGCGGCGCGAGCATCTGGCGCTGGCTGCCCGAGCGGCGAAGGATGTTCAGCGTGGCCTTGCCCGCCTGATCCGCTTGCGCGACGATCCGAAGCTGGAAGGGCTCCTCCGTGCTCGCCTGCTGGGGCGTGCTCACTTCCTCGATGCGCACTTCACTTGGGCGCTCCATATGAACCGGCACCACATCCACCGCAATGCCGTCGGCCTGGGCCAGCTTGATCTCTTCGAGGGCCGCGCCCTGGGTTTCGTTGCCATCGCTGAAGATCACGATCCGCCGCATGTAGCCCTGGGGGAATGCCGCCATGGCCAGGCGAACGGCCCCCGCAACGTCGGTCTGATCGCCCTCAACATAGGACTGAATGCTGCCGAGATTCAGGGTCGGATCCACGTCCAGTTCGATGCTGGCGTCTTTGCCGAAGACAATGACGCCCGTTTCGTCCTTCTCGGTCATGAAGGTGTCGCAGTAATTACGGATCCATTGGGTGGACGCTAGGCGCACGGCATCGGGAATGCTGTTGGACTGGTCGAGCAGGAAGAACACCGCCAGCCTGTCACGGCGGTGGACCCACTCGGCCCCCGCGAGCGCAAAGATGATCAGGAAGAGCAGCACCGTTCTGAGTGCGATGGTGAAGTTGCGCCGTGCGGTGTTGAGCGATTTGATGCACAGTCCGCGGTAGATGGCCCAGGGGATCAGCAATAGCAGGAGCAGCATCCAGGGCTCGGCAAAGCGCACGGTACTCATGCCACGCTCCCCGCGTCGAAAGCCTGGATGCGGTGGTTGTCCGTATCGGCCACGTAGATGCGGTTATTCTCGGAAACCGCCACGCCCCGGGGGGCGTTGAACTGGCCCGGCTGGCGACCCGCGTTGCCGTAGGCTTGAATGAATTTCCCATCCGCCGCGAAGCGCGAGATGCGGTGGGCGCCATATTCCGCGAGGTAGACGCAGTCGTCGGGGCCGACACAAAGGTCGTGGGGAAATTTTAACTGGCCGGGCTCGGTGCCGGGCCCGCCGATGGTGCGAATCCACGGGCCCTCGGGTGAGAAACACTGCACCCGGTGATTGGCTGTGTCCGCCACGACGATTTCACGGGCGCTGTTGATACCGATCGCCATGGCGCGATTGAACTGGCCCTGGTCTTCGCCGTGGCTGCCCCATTGCCGAAGGAACTTTCGGTTGGCGTCGAAGACATGAACCCGCTCCGCGCCGTCGCCATATTCCGAGAGGAAATATTCGCCGCCGGGCCCCATGGCGAGCCCGGTGGGGTAGATGAACTGATCCGGACCGTTGCCATAGCTACCCCATTGGTCTAACAGTTCGCCCTCCGGGGTATATTCGAGCACGCGGCTGTTGTGCGTATCGGGTACCAGCACGCGACCGTTCTCGTGAAAGGCAATCGCCGTGGGCGTGCCGTTGTCCGGCTTGGGTATCTCCCAACTCCGACGGAATACCCCGTCCTCGCCGAAAACCTGAAGACGGCCCGTGGTGTCAATGACATAGACCTCGCCCGCCTTAACCGCCACCGCGCGGGGACGGAGAAACTCCCCGAAGCGACGGCCCTGCTTGCCCCAGGTCTGTACGGGGCCAAGGATGCCACCTGGCCGCACACCGCAGGCGGAGAGGAGCCCCAGCCCCGAAAGGATCATGAAACGACGACGGTTCAGCACAAAACGACCGCCGCGAACAGCGCCGCTCGGCTCAAACCCCAACCTGACTTCGCACCTGGTTTCCGCAAACAACTCCCCTTCTGTACCGCTGAAGCACGATGATTCAGCCCCCTGAAGATCTCGCACGCATGCTGCCTAATCCGCCGGCTGTTCCCCCTCCAGGGTGCCGAAGTACTGGCGGACGAACTCCTCCGAGCCACGGGGAATTTCCTCGCGGGTCAGGGCTTCCTCCGCGGCCTGTTGCGCCTGCACCACCACGCCGGAAATCACCTCAACGCTATTTTCCGCGTCGGTCTCCGGCGCCGTCTTCTGCATGATGCTGGCCAGCATTTTTCCTTCCTGCACCTGTCCGGGGAGCATGGTGGGCGTCAGGCTGACGTTCACGTCGGGCAGTTCGCCCACTTGACCGCCCTGGCCCTGACCGGGACCCTTCATGCCGCCGCCTTTACCGCCGCCGCCAAGGGCCAGGCCCTTTTGAAAGGTCGCCGCCTTGCCGCCGCCGGAACCGCTGCACTGGCCGGAACCGCACTGCCCCGAGCAGTCCTTGCCTTCGCAGTTGCCCTGGCACTTCGAGCCCAGCGTGCACTTGCCAAGTTTGGCGCCGCAGGACCGGCAGAAGGAACTCTTGCCCATCATGCTCTTCTCAAAGGCGCTCATGGACGCCATGGCTGCATCGAGCTGGGCAAGCTGCTGCATGACGGACTCCAGATCTTTCGCCGAGAGCGCCAGGGCCTCCGCAGCCTCTTTCATGCCTTCGGGACTGCTGCTATCCAGCGCGGCTGCAGCCTTGGAGAGGGCCTCCGCCAGCGCCGCGTCGGTCTGGGTATTGCCCGGTTTGCTCAACTCCTTCGCCATCTCCTTCAATTCCGTGGAAAGCTTCTTCTTTTCTTCCAGGGACAACTTGTCGGCCGCCAGCTTCTTCTGGAGGTCTTCCAGTTTTTTCTTGGCTTCGCCTACGTTGCCCTGCTGGAGATCTTTCGCGAGCCCCTTGGTCAGGGGTGAGTCGGAGGCCTTGCCGAGGCTCTTGTTCAACTGGGACTTGGACTCCAGCGCCTGCTTCTCCTGCTGGAGCGATTCCCGGAGATCCTGGACCTTGGCTAGCGCCTGCTTTTCAGAAATTTTGCCTTCCTGGAGTTTTTCGGAAAGGCTTTCCAGTTCCAGCGCCTTGGCATCCAGCGCGCCAACCGGCATCTTCTCCGGCGCCTTCAGCGCCTTGGCCACTTTTTCCAGGCGCTCCGCCTTCTGCTGACGATCGGCGGCCTGAACTTTGGCCTCCAGGGCCCGCTCCTGATAGCCGAAGAGGTCAAATTCCGGCAGGAGCACATAGCCCACGCCGAAAAGGAGGATCGGGACGATAGCCAGCTTGGTTCGGCGCGTGGGGAAGAGGGGAAAGTCCCGTCCCGCCTCCAGCAGACCCAGATGCTTCAGGGCATCCTTGTGGACCGCCTCCACCATGGGATGGTCCTGGTCCGCCAGTTCGAGAGAAGAAGTGAGTCGTTCCCTGAGGCCAAGCCGCTCGTCCGCTGCCAGGGCCGCCGTGCGGATATCGGGTCGCTGGCGCCAAGCCAGGACCAACGCCGCTGCCACCCCAATAAACACGATAACCCCCGCACCCTCAAGGGTATAGGGGATTACGGGAAAAAGTCGGCAGAGCAAGAGCCAGACGCAGGCGAGAGACGCGGTCCATAAGAGCGCGGTGGACAGACAGGCCACCCCCATCTGCGCCCAGATACGCTTGCGGACCCGGCTGAGTTGTACGTGTAACGGAGACATGATCCCTACCTCCATGGACTTAAGCTGCCGCGCGGTTATGCGCCACTGTGACTCAGTATAGTATAACGGCCCCGGGACTGCAATGGGTGACTTCGAGGGAACTACCGCCGCACGGATACCCTGAGCCCAGACCCTAAAACCCGACGCTTTTCGGAAGCCTTCATCTAATTCCACCAAAGGAGCTTGGATACTCCTGCCCGAGGCAAGGTAAACGTAAATATCAATGGGCCTGACGAGTATGTTCAATGCTCCAAAATTGCCAGAGTTGAGGCTTCAAGATTCCCAAGCTTCCCCATACTGAGAAAATGATATTCCACACCTGCGGTGCACTTTCCAATATGTTATTCTCCTGTAAGAGCCTGTCGTCTTGGAGTACCGACCCATGCCCATCCGTGAAGCCGCCCCCGAAGATTTCGATCACATCTGGCCCTTTTTCCACGAGATCGCGACCGCGGGGGAGACCTTTGCCTATGCGCAAGACACCACGCGGGAGGAGGGCCTCAGGCTGTGGTTCGGACCCCAGCACCGGGTCTTCGTATTCGAAAAACACGGTGTCATCCTCGGCACCTATTACCTCCGGCCCAACCAGCCAGGACTTGGTAGTCACGTATGCAATTGCGGCTACATGGTCTCCGGCGCGGCCCGGGGCCAGGGCGTGGCCACTGCCCTTGGCGAGCATTCCCAGGCGACGGCCCTCGCGCTGGGCTACAAGGCCATGCAATACAACTTCGTGGTGTCCACTAACGAGCAGGCCGTGCGCCTCTGGCAGAAGTTGGGGATGGAGATCGTGGCGAGGCTGCCGAAGGCCTATCGGCACGCGCGCCTGGGCTACGTGGATGCCCTCGTCATGTACAAGTGGCTGGGGGAGTAACGGAGTACTTAATAGTGATAGGAAAAAGAATGTGGCATCGGCGTTCCGCCTGTGATTGAACAACGAAAGTGACCCGATCCAATCATGTGTTTCTATGGATCGTTTGATGACCGCAAAGCACAGCCGGGACTGCTGTGCTGCATTCTCTTGCGGGAGCTCTTTTGGTCGTTAAGGTAAGAGTTTCATCGCTCTATTCCGCGTGCTCAAAGCTGAGCCGCATCAGCGTGTCTTTCTCTCCCGGCGCCATGGTCCACGCGGCCACGAGTCGCATATCGCCAGCATCCAGCGCGGCCCGCTCCCCGTCCGACAGCCAGGCGCTGAACGCGCCGTCATCTCGCACGAGTCCAATACACACGCAGGCGCCCGTCTTCACATCGCGGACGAGCACCCAGGGCCGTTTCCAAGCCGGTTCCCGTGCTGCACCCAGCCGGTCCGCATCGGGAGCCTGGCCTTCGTAGCGCGTGCGCTTTGGCGTTGTCCTGGCAATCGAAGTGAAAGCCGGGATCTCCGATTGCACCAGAAGATTTGCGGGAATTTTGTCCGGCTTCATAGCATGGGCACCATCCACATAAACGATGAGGCGCGGTTCCGGCCATTCTATTTCGTCGCGCAACAATGCGTTCGTAACGCCATCGGGGACCTGCAACGCGACGTTGTGTGCAATCGCCGACTTGTCGAAGCTATGCACATCCGCCGCACCAGACTTGATCTCCACGACACGGTCGCGCAAGGCGGTCTTGGAAAAAGCCGCGAGCAATTCTCGAATACCGGCGTCATCCGCATTGAAGAAAATGCTCTCCATCCATTCGGACTCGCGCGCATAGACCCGCGAGGGATGCTTCGCCAGTTCTACCAGGCCCGGCTGCCACCAGGCTTGGCCAGCCGCGTTGGGCGCCGGGCCGATGGTCTCCGTGACGAAGGCGAAGGTAGGAAGGGGGGCCAGAAATGCCAGAGTAAGAAGCGCGATGTATTTCGGCATGTGAACCTTCATGGGATAGATAGTGTCTGTACTCAATACGTTGAAGAGTGTTTCAGGTTCATTTTCTATCCCATGGAAATTGGCGAGGGATTTCCGTCCCTTTGCTACGCCAAAGGAGCGATCCGGTTCAGCGTCTGTTGCGAACGCGCTCGGTCCCAATCGTCAACGAGTTCTTCCTGATGCTGTGACGCCCATTCCACCACGAGTCCAAGTGCGCGGGGCGGGAGGTTACCGTCAATCACAGACAGCGTGTAAATATCGATCTGCGCCTGTTCCCCGCCGTATATTACATGGAAGTGCGGCGGGTTGTGGTCATTGAAATACATACGGATGACGATGCCGTAGAAGCTGGATATTTCAGGCATGCGCCCGCTCTCGCTGGATCGCGGGGAAGACGTCCTCGGGCCGCTTTCCGGTAGCTTCCAGGTAGAGAGCGTCCGGACAAAGGTCGATATCTTCGCCCCATGTTAGCTCGCCCTGCTGCCCAATCTGGACCGAACGAAATGCGTCCATATCCTCCCAAAGTGCGAAGACGCCCTTGCCCGCCAGGGGCGCGAGATTGACGAAGCCCTTTTCCCCCGTGTCAAAGGTCAGTTCGAGCGTGTAGCCCTTCGTGACAGCCACATTGGTAATCTTGTACATCGGGACACCCTTTTGCCTGCGGCGTTTCTTATGAGTCGACCAAAGTTTGTGCCGGAATCAGTATAGCAGAAGGCTCCCAATTCCGCTTTACGGGGCCTTCGCACCCGCTTGATGATGCCGCGACGCCGGCTCGATGTGCACCAGCACATCGTGTACAGCCGGTAGCCCCGCACAGATGGCGTCTTTTACGTGGTGGCCGATTAAGTGGGCCTCCTGCACGGTCAGCGTGTCCTCCACGCCCACGTGGATGTCCACAAAAAAGCACAGCCCCATCTTTCGCACCAGGCAGGTATCCAGCGAGATCACATCCGCCTGCAACAGGGCAATCTCGCGGACGCGCGCTTCGATCTTCGGATCGGGCTTGGCGTCCATGATTTCATTGATCGCCGGGCGCAGAAGGGTGATGCCGTTCCACGCGATGATCACGCACGCGAGGAGCGCCGCCCATTCATCCGCCGTGTTCCATGCCGGACCGCCGATGAGTGCGATGCCTATGCCGCCGAAGGCCGCCACCGACGTGATGGCGTCGCTCCGGTGATGCCACGCGTCCACCTTCAGCGCCGTGCTGTGCAGGTCGCCGCTCACCCGCGACAGATAGCGGAAGACCACCTCCTTCAGGGCAATTACGCCAACGAGTACCGCCAGGGTATAGACGGCCGGCTGTTGATGGGGCACCAGCATCGCCTGCACGCTCGATACGGCAATGCCGGCCGCGGCCACAAGGAGTCCCCCGGCCACCACCACCGCCGCCAGGGACTCGGCTTTGCCGTGGCCATAAGGATGGTCGTCGTCCGGCGGGATCGTGGCGATGCGAATGCCGCCCCAGATCACCAAGCCGCCAAAAACATCAAGCAACGATTCGACCGCGTCGGCGACCAGGGCGTGGGAGTGCCCCAGAATGCCCGCGACGCCCTTCACGAAGGCGAGGGCAAAATTCAGCACCAGGCTGAAGCTGGCATAGCGCAGCGCGCGGCGACTGGTATCGGGAGGAGAATTGGTCATTGAATTTACTTCGTGTTTCCTGAGTTTGGGGAGATCTCTGTGCTTACTTCGTATACTGTGTCCATTTAGTCCATTGGATAGATTCCAGCAACCATACAAGCAGTATCTTTCACTCGCGACGCAAACCCCCATGATACAAAGCGTGGTATTTAAGAGAAGGCCGCAGCGCTGATTTCTTCGGCCTGAAAGGCCAGTGTAGCGTTCAGCCCTGGGCAACGCCCAGGGAAATGTGTTATCCAAAGAATTCCTCGCCCTGTAAGGGCAGGGCCGTTTCAGACGGAGACTCACGTCGCCTATCCACTGCGCTGACCTTTCAGGGCGACATAAATTGTCATGCCTCATACCCTGGGCGTTGCCCAGGGCTGAAAACTGCACTGCCCCTTTGGGGCGAAAACTTACTATCATTCGTGCCAAGAGTCAAACGTTGCTGTTTATTCGCAATAAAATCTTGAATGTGGTCGTAGGTCCGACTTGGTCCAAGCTGCCCACTGTTCCTCAAATTCCCCGCTCGCGGTAGCTGGCTTCCTGCGCCAGCACAAACGCCGCACCGCCCACGTGGACGCTTCGGTAAATCGTCGGCTTTATTTCCTTTTCTTCCAACAGCTTCACGGCGTGAGCATGAATCGCCCAGAAGATATAGGTCGCGCCCAGTCCGCTCAAAGGGCACATGCGCTCATTATCGGTTACCGGAACCACCGCATCGCCCGCGCCGCTGCAGTTGTCAATGAAGCACGCCGTCACCTGATCCAGCTTGCGCTTGCTCGGGTGCGCTGATTCGCAGTAGTCCATCTGCAGTTTCGAGGCGAGGCCAATGGTGTGAATGCCCCGCTCCTGCGCCTGAAGCCCCACCGCGATCACATTCGCCGCATTACCGGCGTTGGAGTTGATCAGGAGCACATCCCCCTTCTTCAGTCCACTTTTCTCCAGCGCCAGGTGGACCGTCTGCGACTCAAGCGCCGCCGACTTGCCGGGAGGGAGCGCTTCATTGCGATGGCCCACGTCGCCTTGCACCTTAAGTTCATAGCTGAAAGGCCGGATTGCCGCCATTCCCCCTGCCCGGCCCACCACCTCCCGCATGAGAACATCGTCGGGGTCCATAAGAAACCAGCCGCCCCGGTGCGCGAGACTTTCCGACACAAGCGACGCGGCCTTCTCAATGCTTTCCCGCTGCGTGTGCTGGATCTTGGCCATCAGGCCTTCAATCACCTTGAAATACTGGTCAAGATACATGACTAATCGTTCCTTACTGCAAGAGGAAGCCGAAAAGTGCCCACCAGCCACGCTTGATAGGGCGGATAGGTCAGGCCTTTGCGAATGCCGTATAGGCGAAGGGCTGCTACCAACCATTATAGCCGATGACGGTTGACAGTTGACAGGATCCCATATGACCCATACGACCCATCAACACCCCACGCCCACGCTCAGCCGCGCCGTTGACTTGACTGTCCGCGATCGGCTTTACTGAGGCCTCATACCTATCCCCTTGCCTGATAGCCAGATCCATCCGGAGGACGCGCCGTGCGCTTTGCCAGTCTTTTTCTTTTCGCCCTCGCGGGCCTTCTTATCGCTCCGATGGCCTCGGCCGATACCAGCCACATCTTCCCCCTTCAGAACAAGCACGTCCACAGCAGCTCCATTGTCCAATGTCCCAATGGCGATCTCCTGGCCACCTGGTTCTACGGCACCGGCGAGCGCAGCGCCAACGATGTGCGCGTGCAGGGTGCACGCCTGAAGAAAGGCGCATCCGAATGGAGCCCCGTATTCGAAATGGCCGACACCCCAGACCTGCCCGACTGTAATCCGGTCCTCTTCATCGATGCCCAGGAGAAGCTCTGGCTCTTCTGGCTCGTAGTCCACACGAACCGCTGGGAGCGCGGCATCTTGAAGTACAAGACCAGCACCGACTATCAGGGCGACGGTGCGCCCGTGTGGAGTTGGCAGGACATCGTCCTCCTGAAACCAGGAAAGTCCTTCGCCGACGACCTGAAAGCGGGCTTTAAAGAGATCGGCTATCCCGAGCACATGTGGGCCGAGTACGCCAAAGCCTATACCGACATGCTCGTCGACAACGCCGCCGATCCCGTCAAGACCGACATTGGTTGGATGACCCGCACACCCATTCTTACGCTCAAGAGCGGACGCATCCTGATTCCCCTCTACTCCGACGGCTTCAACGTCTCCCTCGCGGCTTACTCCGATGACAAAGGGGCAACCTGGACCGCCAGCAAGCCCATCGTCGGCCTCGGCAACATCCAGCCCGCCATCGTGGAGCGTGAAGACGGCACACTCATGGCCTACATGCGCGACAACGGCGTGGAGCCCAAGCGCATCATCGAGGCCAGCTCCAAAGACGGCGGCGAGACCTGGAGCATCGGCACCGACATGGAGTTCAAAAACTCCGGAGGCAGCGTCTCCGCCTGCGCCGTGGGCGAAGGGCGCTGGGTCATGGTTTACAACGACGCCGAACAGGGCCGCCACAACCTCGCGATTTCACTCTCGGAAGACGAAGGAAAAACCTGGGGGACCAAGAAAATGCTGGAAAACAGCGAAGATGAAACAGCTTCCTTCGGCTACCCCACGGTGATGCTGGGCTCCGACGGTAATATCCATCTCTCCTACACCCTCAACAACCCCGAAGGCAAAACGATAAAATACAGTACCTTCACCGTCGAGTCGATCAAAAACTGACCGGGGGCCGCACGGGGGGACTGCCTCGCCTGGCACCTGTCTCTAATTCCAACACATGATCCAAGTCCAGGCGGTGGCTGTCCCCCTTGAAGAACGTAACGAACGACACTCCATTTGGCGACGGTGCCGCGCCAATTCCAGGCCATTGCACAAATCGTCCAATCGCGCTATCCTGATCACATGATGTAACTCAACTGCGTGAGGGCTGCTGCGATGGCACGGTTCAACTACATTGCGAAACTTCGAGCATTGATCGAGCGGCGGATCCAGAACGCGTTTAATTACGGATCCATCGAAGGTGTTCTCTACATCGATGGGAAACCTGCGCCGCCGGGCGTGTGGGTGGCGTGTAACTATGCGATTCCAATGAAGGACGGTGGTTTTCGCTTCGACGCTAAGTGTCGCAAGACCTCGGACGGCGGGCGCTTTCACTTTCCTCGTATTCCGGTCGGAGAGGCGGGCTTGGGCCGAAGCCACCGCGATATCGCTGGATGCCCCAACGATGTCGAACGGCGAATCGAGGTGCGCAGCGGGGATACCACCTTCGTGGAACTCGGTAAGGGCACGGGCTGCATCAAGGGCCAATTCGCCTTCCCGGAGGGTTTGACGGAAACCCCGCGATGGGAGAATATGCCGCTGATCTGGGCAGAGTGCCTGGGGCCCGATCCGGATCATGCAGAAGATCGCATTTTGGAGTATTCGGGGGACTGGCGTCGCTCATCTTGTAGTCCTGACAACTGGAAACAGGATGATTTGCGCTGGTACCTCGTCCGCGTCGACGGCAGCGGCGCCTTCGAAGTCTCGGGGCTTCACCCCGGACATTATGGCTTCAAGATAGAAACCGATTTTCCAAGCCAAGGTCTTTTGGGGCTTTCGGCGATTGGGTTTTATGATCTCGTAGCCGGACACGCGGTGTCGGAAGTTCTCGACATCGGCACTGTTACATTGCCGTTGGCCGCGTTGGAAGAGCGCGGCAAGGGAAATCTGGAAGGGCAAGTGCTGATGGGTGGCATACCTGCTTCCTCCGGAACACCCGTCACATGCGAAGTTTCGCTGGATTATTCCGACGAGTACCCGAATGAGTGGCTCCGGCACTTTTGGTTTATTTTCGATGACGACAGGCACACGAAGACGGATGAGACGGGGCGCTTCAGCTTTCGCAATTTACCGGCGGGATCGGCACGTGTCGGGGTGACCAACGTCGCCAGCGAGGGGGAGCTGAGCGGGGGGCTGGAGGTTCAACTCTTGAAGGGGAAGACCGTCACAGTTGCGGTCGAAGTCGGGGATGCAAGCTAGATTTAAGGTAACCGTACACGCGATCGCATAGGGACTGACGCGGACAAGTACTCCATGGTTGGGGAAATGGCGTTAAATAGAGGATGTCCGTATCCGAGCGAAGTTTCCTACAAGGTCCGTGGCTGTCCCGTCGTGGCGCAAGCGCGCCCAGCACAATTAAAACGCCCGCATTCAGGGGCAGTGTCTCGGACTGCGTACGTGTTGGCGAATTCCGTCCAATTCTCTGACGACGGGACAGCCACGCGCGCGGCCGTGCCTGCTGTTTTCATGGGGCTCTATTGTGTTCTTGGTTTGTCTCGCTCGATTCAAATACACCGACGCGTGTCAGTCCCTAATCCACAAACATCGCAATCTGTTTCCGGCTGTGCTTATCCAGCGACGTCCAATCGTGAACTACATAAACATCGCCCGCCACATCGGTGATCAACAATCCACTCGGCGCAAGCAAATGGGGATAGTCGTCGATCTTGGTCTGAAAGGTGCGCGGCCCCTCTGCGCAGGTGACTTCCCACTGGCGGATTTCGAATTCCTTGCGCATGACCTTCACGTGGGTGATCTCAAAGGCGAAGGCCGCTTCGCGCAGGGCTCGCTGCAGCACGTCGCGGCTCTCGGCATCCACCTCGTCGAGCGAGGGAATGAGGGCGACTTCTTTGTCGTCCTCGCCGCGCAGCGACACGAAGGTGCCCGGCGCGGTCCAGGGGAAGCAGGTGCCAACACGCACGACACACTCGTGTCCCGCCCAGGCCGCGCGATAGCGTCCGTCTTCCGCACGCGTGACGCGGAGTTCCGACAGCGTCAGTGGCGCTTTGAGGCTCTCTATATCTTCGTTTGCTCTCATTAAACCGATCTCGAAAAATTGCCTGCCGTCCCTGCTGTCGCTGTCGCCTCTGCAACCATGGCAGGCGACCACCCCTCGTTACGCAATGTACATTTCGTGTAGTTCCTGCTGCATGCGCACCAGCCGCGAATACACGCCGTCGGGATTGTCCAGCAGCTCCGCGTGGGTGCCCTCTTCCACGATCCGTCCCTCGTCCACCACAAACAGCCGATTGGCCCGGCGCAGCGTGGAGAGGCGGTGCGCAATGGCAAACACGGTCCGTCCTTCCACCAGCTTATCCAGCGCCTCCTGAATCTTGTGCTCCGTCTCCGTGTCCACGCTGCTCGTCGCTTCGTCGAGTATCAGGATCCGGGGGTTGCACAGAATCGCACGGGCAATCGAAACGCGCTGCCGTTCGCCGCCGGACAGCGTGTGACCGCGCTCGCCGACCACCGTGTCGTAGCCCTGGGGCAACTGGCAGATGAAATCGTGGGCGTTCGCCGTCCGCGCCGCCGACACCACGGCGGCCAGGTCGGCCTCCGGCATGCCATAGCGGATATTGTCGAGAATCGAGCCGTGAAAGAGGTGCGGATCCTGCAATACAATGCCCAACTGCCTGCGGAAATGACCCAGATCGAGATCGCGCACGTCCACGTCGTCAATGGCGATGCGGCCATGGGTCACGTCGTAAAAGCGTCCGATCAAATTCGTGATGGTCGACTTTCCCGCGCCCGAAGGGCCTACAAGGCCGATCATCTCGCCCGGCTGCACCTGAAAAGACACACCCTTCAGGATAGAGCGAACCCCATCATAGCCAAAGCTCACATTATCGAATTCCACGCGCCCTTGAACCGGCTCCAAAAGGATCGCGTCCTCTTTGTCGCGGATTTCCGGCTCCGTGTCGAGAATCTCGAAGACCCGATGGGCCGAACTCGTGGCGCGATTCAAGATAAAGGTCATCCGGCCGAGCACTTCGATGGGCTGCATGTACATGCCCATGTAGAGCGCGAAAGACACAAACACGCCAATATTCAGCGGCTCGACAGTGGGGGAGTAGCCCAGGAGCCGAGGCATGGCGAAAATCCACACCGCAACCGTCATGGCCTGCACCGCGAGCCACAGGAAAGGCCAGAAGCTGGTCCACGTGTGGTGAATCTGATTAAAGCTGGCGCAGGCCGCGTCATTACGCTCGTTGAATCGGTTGCGCTCCCGGCCCTCCTGATGGAAGGCCTTCACGACGCGCACACCCGGAATCGCATCGGCCAGCACCGCCGTCACCATGCTCCAGCGTCGCCAGGCGCGGTTGAAGAGTCCCTGCATGATGTTGCCATAGTAATAGAGCAGCAGAAGGATGAAGGGCAGCGGCAGCGTCATCACCAGGCCCAATTTCCAATCCAGGGAAATGAGCACGGCGCTCAGCCCGCAGAGCGTGAGCAGGGCGATGACAAAGTCGATACTGCCCCAGGCCAGGAATTCCCAGAGCCGATCCGTGTCGGAGCTGATCCGGCTGATCAGGCTGCCAGTCTGCTTCGTTGAATAGAAGCTTAAGCTCAGTTTTTGCAGATGGCTGTAGGCTTCCTCGCGCAGGTCCCGGGCGATGAATTCGCCCAGCATCGCCATCGTGCGCATACGCACCCAAAAGCAAAATTGGATGCCGCAGTAGGACAGGGCGAGCAGCAGAATGGTCCAAAGCGCTTCGGGCTTCATCTCGATGGCCAACCGCTCGCCATCCTGCACCGGGCGCACAATCGAATCCACCAGGTGCCCCGTCAAATAGGGAGGGACCAGAAGTAGCGCCGTGATCGCGAGCGCGGAAAGGATACCCGCCGACACCCGCCGCTTGTAGGGGCGCATATAACCCAGCAGACGCCACAGCACCGAGGTGCTGTCTTCCGAAATCGAGGCCTGCGCCGCTTCGATCGGCTGAAGGAGACCACGCTGGTACAGCGACTCCGCGGATCTCTCCGGCGTCGCCCCGTCCGGATGCTCCAGCAGGTACTTGATGCCCTCCATCGCATGGCGCTGCCGGTGGCTGTAGTGCAGGTGCGCCAGAGCCTCGCCCCCGGCGCGCCCAAGGAGAAACAACTGGCTGCAACTCAGCCCCGTTACCGACTGCACCTCACCAATCGAATCACGCGCAATTCGGGCCGAAATGGAAAGAGAGACCCCATCCGCCAGGTAGAGGCAGTCACGCGTAAGCACCACCCATGTATGTCGTTGCGCCAGCGCCCCATCCAAATCGGCAAGACCATACAACAACACGGGATCGCCAGGCGATACCGTGGTGATTTCGCGCAAAAGGGCATCGGGCAGCGCCGCAGGCTGCTGCGTATAATGCCGGATACGTTCTGAATTGGTGGATTGCTTGATCATGCGATACTGCCCGTGATGCTGGATATGGCGCTTCCTCACCTGAACAGCCAGTATGCATACATTTTCACGAGCAACGCAAAAGGATGAAGGATGAAACAATCCGTCGTATCGGTTCTATCCGTTCTATCGTTGTCAACTGTCAACTGAAAAAGAAAGCCGGGAGGACTCAAGAGTCCTCCCGGCTTTCGGGTAATCAGTGTTTCTCGCCAGCCGGGGCTGGTAGTAATTCGCCGGAGCTCGGCGTCTTCAAGTGCTCAGAACTGCAACACTTTCGTTCGCAATGAGGTCCTGCCCGATGTTCAAGACGGCTGGGTCGACTTCCACCAGTCGTTGCCAATCATCCAAGAACGGGGCGGAGCCTCATTTTGTTTCGACGATGTGTATTGCCAGGGTATTCAAACAACAGGTTTTACGGAAACGTAATCGGAATGCCTGATGTCCCACAAGATACACGGATTAAACTGGTGTGAAAAGGCTGACGCTATTACGCGGAGCGGACGGAACGGGCTTCGTCGCCCTTGCGTCCCTGGCCGATTTCGTAATAGACCTTCTGGCCTTCCGTCAGCGTACCTTCGGAGGGTTCGATGTTCGAGATGTGAATGAACAGGTCATCCCCGCCGTTGTCCGGGTGGATGAAGCCAAAGCCTTTGCTCTCATTGAAGAATTTTACGGTACCGATGGGCATTGTGTTTCCTTTGATTCTGTGTTTTTTTGGAGGCATTGTGTAACGCACACAGGAGGCACTGGTGGAAAGCGCCTCCGCGCCATTTAGACCAGTATACCAATATCCCACGCAAAATGCTACTACATTGAAAATTTATTTATCCATTACGCTTCGGGGACTTTGCCCGCCGGTAAACAGGGTTGGGCGCCCCCCTTGGGCCCGTCGATCCTCCGTACGAATCGGCCCCATCCAAAAGGAAAAGCCAGGAAAACCGTTTCCGGTTTTCCTGGCTTGATGTAATCGGTGTTTCTCGCCAGCGGGGGCTGATTGTAAATCGCCGAGAGCTTGACGTATGAAAGTGCCCAGTACTGCTACACTCTTATTCGTAAACCCACCTTACCCTCTCCTTACCCGAAAACGCCGAGGGCCTCCACCAGGCGCGTTCAGCGTCAACGTGTACTCGAGTGATAACGCGGTATTCTGTTTCGACGATGTGTCCTTACCGGATCCAGGGAGAGCTTCGCCGGAGCGAAGAAGACTCCCATTCACCGCAGTCCACAAGATACACAGATTAAACTGGTTGGAAAGCGTTCCAGAATTACGCGGAGCGCACTTCGCGGGCTTCCGGTCCTTTGCGACCCTGGCCAATCTCGTAAGAGACCTTCTGGCCTTCCTTCAGCAGTCCTTCGGACGGGGAAACATTGGAGATGTGGATGAACAGGTCATCTCCGCCGTCGTCCGGATTGATGAAACCAAAACCCTTTTGCTCATTGAAGAATTTTACGGTACCTGTGGGCATTTTCTTTTCCTTTAGATTCTAGTGTTATCTACTTGTGTAACAGAAAACCAGCGGCGGCGGTGGAGGCACACCGCTGATCCAGGAAAAAAGTTTAGCAGGTTCTTTCCATAATTTCTACAACTATTATCGACCGGACGGGAGCCCAAAAATCTGCTCCCGCGCGAGGTTCAGCGTTCCGAAATCGCCGGAACCGGGCGCTCGGCGTGGCCTGTGTAGATACTGATAGGACGGAAGATCCGGTTGTGACGCGCCTGCTCCATAATATGGGCGCTCCAGCCCGTCACGCGCGCCGCCGCAAACAGCGGTGTGTACACGTCGATCGGCAGATCCAGCAGGTAGTAAACCAACCCACACGGATAATCCACGTTTGGGTAAATCTTCTTCTGCTCCACCATCGGCTTTTTCACCGCGTCGTAGATCGCCATCCAGTTTTCCTGGCCCTTTTTCACCGCGAGCTTGCGCAGCTTATCCTCCAGAATCACCGCGCGCACATCGCCGTCACGGTATACCCGGTGGCCGAAACCCATCACCAGCTTCTTCTGCGCCAGCGCTTCCGCCACCCAGGCCGAGGCCTCCTCCGGCGTCTTGAACTGCTTCAACATCTCCATCGCCGCCTCGTTCGCGCCGCCGTGGAGTGACCCCTTCAACGCGCCGATCGCCCCTGTGATGGCGGAAACCATGTCCGACTTCGTGGAGATGATAACCCGGCCCGCGAAGGTGCTGGCGTTGAAATCGTGCTCCGCATACAGCACCAGCGTCAGATCGACCAACTCCGCCGACAATTCATCGGGCACTTCGCAGTGGCACTGATACAGCAACTGCGCCGCATGGCTCAGTCCGGGCTTCGGCGCAATCGGCTCTTTGCCGTTCAACAGCCGAAAGCGCGCCGCGATAATCCCCGCGATCTGCGCCGTAAGCCACAGGCCCCGCTGCCGGTCCGCGGCTTCGTCATCCCCCGCTATGGGGTCAAAGTGTCCCGTCAATGAGACCATGCTCCGCAGCACATCCATCATGGAGTGTTTCGCCGGAATATCGCGCAGCGCCCGGAGCACCGGCTCGGGCAGCGGGCGATAGTCATCCAGCGACTTCTTCAAAACCGCCAACTCAGACGCCGTGGGAAGCTCGCCGAAGAGCAGCAGGTGCGCCGCCTCTTCAAAGCAAACCTTCTCCGCAAGGTCCTGGATTGTGTAACCCCGATAGAGCAGTTTGCCGTTGGTCACCACACCAATCGTGGTCTCGCCGGCAATCACCCCGGCCAGTCCAGGGCTGTATTCCACTTCACTCATGTATGCTCTCCTTCCGCTGCTGCGGTTCGTTCCGCTACCTTGGACAGGGACAGGCAACAATCCGTTTCGACGTTAGCCGACACGGAATCGCTGTTGGGCCCTGACCTCCCAAGCATACAGGCTGCCCTTTTTGAATAGGCAGTGTCAATGCTTAAGTCATTAAGAATTTCAATAGTCAATATGCATCAGGGATGGGGTGCGGTCCAGGAGAACAGAGGCTTGAGTTCGGGAAAGGGTACATTGCTGAGCTTCGCGGGCAATTTCGTCCCACCGAAATGGGCCCGGGCAACTTCCAGCAGCACCGCGAAGTCCTCCGACAGTTGATCGTGACCGCCCGCGCGTACGTGTATCAGATTACGATCCGGAACGCCAAGGTACGCATAAACCGGCTGCGCCGCCATCCAGCCGTGTTGTACGCCCTCGGGATTGGCCCACTGATCGCCGAAGGCGTCCGTGGAGAGCACCGGCCGTGGCGCGATGATCGCCCGCAGAAAATGCTGATCAAACGGCAGCCGCTCCACCGAATCGCCAAACCGGCCAAAGTCCGCCTGAAACCAGCTCTTGAAGCGCGCGGGCTCGGTGATGAGCTTAAGCGTCTCAATACCTTTGGGGGCATGGCGAAACACCGCAGCACCACCGGCCCCCGATCCGTTGGGCGCCACCATCGCAAACCGCTCGTCCAGCGCGCCCGCCAGCAGCGCCGCCTTGCCCGTCCGCGAATGTCCCGTGATCACCGTCTGCTTCGGATCAATCTCGGGGAGCGTCGCCAGATAGTCCAGCGCGCGCGATGCCCCCCAGGCCCACACCGCGACACTGCCCCAATCATAATCGGGATAAGCCACCTGCGCCGGCCCCGCTTCGTCGTAGCCCTCCGTGTCCGGATCAAGGCTGGTCTGGTCCAGGCACGCAAAGGCAAAGCCCGCCGCATTCGCCGCCGGGGCATGCTCGCCGCCCAGACCAAAGCGCAAGATCAGCGGCAGCGGCCCCGACGCTCCTGCGGGAAGATAAAGGTGTACCGTCGTGCTCAGGGATTGCCCGGGCCCGAATTTTATCCGCGCGGACTGAAACGTGGAAGCGCCCTCGAAGCGCGTCCCGGACTCCAGCACGGCATCCAGCGCCACATTCCCCGGTGCCGGGGGAACGTGGCCATACTCGTACTTCAAAAGCAGCTCCAGCATCTCCGCGCGACGCGCGGGCCACTCATCGGCCGAGGCGACACGGTGGCCATCGGTGAATCGGAAGGGATCGGGGAGTTCCGCAATGGCGGGGAGGGCATCGGGGCCGCTGATAAGGGCGAAAAGGGCGATGATGAGGCTCATGATAGATCTACTTTCCAGAAAGAGTGCTGTGTGAAAAAGTGTTTCCAAAATCAACGTCTTTGCACACACTATACTTTCGATGCGACGACAGCCCCGACCACGCCGAGCCGGTGAGACTGGCAGCACCGTCAAAGTCCGAGGCGCCCGCCAAGGAAAGTAGGCGCCGCCAATGTGGGTTAGGCGTCCCGCCTGACCAATAGACGTCATAGGCAAACGTTGGCTTCAATTTGTTGAACGACCCCGTACGCGAGACGGTGACAGATGTTCGCTGGGCATCGGGGCGCTCCGGTCAGGCTGGAAGCCCAACCCACGTTGGCTCGCCGTGATTGGTTGCATTTCAACTGCAAGGCCGACCGGCATGCGACATTAAGATGCTGTCGTCGAAGGACTCGCCGGAAGTCTCCGCCCGAAAAAGTGCTGCAATAAATTCAAGACCAACCTTTCTCTGTGCTCTTTGTGTTCTTTGTGGTTAAATCCCTCTTCCCTCTTCCGCCTGCGCCCTACGCCAGAATATCCCCGATCACATTCCCATGCACGTCCGTCAGCCGCCGGTCGATCCCGTTGTGCCGCACCGTCAGCCGCCGATGGTCGATGCCCAGCAGATGCAGCACCGTCGCGTGCAGGTCATAGCCATAGGTCACGTTCTCCTGCGCCTTATACGACCACTCGTCGCTCGCGCCATAGGTTACGCCCCCCTTGATGCCGCCGCCCGCGAGCCACGACGTGAAGGTGAAGGGATTGTGATCCCGACCCGCGCTGCCCTGACTGCACGGCATGCGACCAAATTCCGTGGTCCAGATCACGATGGTATCCTCGAGCATGCCCCGCGACTTCAAGTCTTTCAAGAGGCCCGCCGCGGGTTTGTCCATACTCGCCGCCATCTCGCCATGGTCCTTATGCAAGTCCTCGTGGGAATCCCAGTTGCGCCGGGGGAAGGCGTTGTCTGCGCCGCTCCACACCTGTACGAAGCGCACGCCCCGCTCCAGCATCCGCCGCGCCACCAGACAATTCCGGCCGAAGTCCTCCGTAACAGGACTGTCCATGCCGAAAAGCCTTTTGGTCGCATCCGTCTCGCCCGTCAGGTCCAGCACCTCCGGCGCGGTCACCTGGAGCCGCGCGGCCAGTTCATAGCTCTCAATCCGCGCATCCAGCCGGGAGTCACCTTCACGGTCGGCCAGGTGCATGCGATTCAGCTTTTCCAGAACGTCCAAACCCTCCGCATCGTTTTCGGGCGTTACGTACTCGCCGCTCGGCGGAAATAGATCGGCAATGGGATTCGCCTTCGCGGGCTGAATGAGGGTCCCCTGATAATTCGACGGAAGAAAGCCCGCGCCCCAGTTTTTCGGGCCGCCCGGACCAAAGCCCCGCGCGTCGGGCAGCACCACAAAAGTGGGGAGATTGTCCGTCTCGCTGCCGAGGCCATAGGTCACCCAGGAGCCCACGCTCGGAAAGCCGGGCAATAGAAAGCCCGTCGTCTGCATGAAGGTCGCTGGCCCGTGCACATTCGACTTCGCCACCATCGCCGGGAGAAAGGCCATGTCATCCGCACAGGTCGCGAGGTGGGGCACCAGATCGCTGATCCACTTGCCGCACTCGCCCCTTTGCTTCCACGCCCACGGCGACGGCATCACCACGCCCGCCTCGCTCTGAAACAGCTCCACCTTCCCACCGGGATCGAAAGGCCGACCCGCGCGCTTGATCAACTCGGGCTTGTAGTCAAAGGTGTCGCATTGACTCGCCGCACCCGACATGAAAAGCTGGATCACCCGCTTCGCCTTCGGTGCATGATGAAGCCCCAGGGGCAACCCGGGCGAGGGACTGGCAAAGGCCCCATCCCGCGCGAGCAGATGGGCCAGGGCAATACCGCCGAGACCACCGCCGGACTTCCAAAGAAACTCGCGGCGCGAAAGCGGGCGTTGGTGTGGGATGTTAGTTTGCATCGCATTTCCCATAGGACCGATTCGACCGATAGGACGGATTGATCAAATCGGTCCTATCCGTCCTATCCGTCCATTCAATCCACAAACATGAACTCGTTACTGTTCAGTATCACCCGGCATGCCGCCGCCATCCCATTCTTCTCCGCGTAAGGCGCCAGCGCCGCCAACTCCTCGTCACTCGGTTCACGATTCAGTGCAATCCGGTAGGCCTCGGTCAGTTGTGCCGAGGTCGTCGCGCCCTCCCGCGCCACCCGCTCCGCAAAGTACGCCGCCTGCCGCACCGTCACCGGATTGTTCAGCATCGACAACGCCTGGATCGCGGTCAGGGTCTGGTTGCGCACCGGCACACTTTGCGACGGATCAGCGCAGTCCATGTTGGTCATGAAGGGATCCGGCACACTCCGAACCACGAAGCGATAGATCGACCGCCGGAAGCCCGAGGGATCCGCCGGATCGAATTCCGCATACTTGTAACGCGGCGAGTGGTCGTCCTCGAAGACAAACAGATTCACGCCCGGCCCGCCCATGGTCAAGTCCAACTTGCCGCTCACCGCCAGGGTCGCATCCCGCAAGGCCTCGGCCTCCAGTTGACGACGGTTCATGCGCCAGAGGAACTGATTGCTGCCATCCAACGATTCGAAAGCCGGGTTGGACGCGGAGGCCTGTCGATACGTCGCGCTGGTCACGATCTGGCGATGCAGCCATTTCAGTGATTGGCCATTCTTCAGAAACTCCGCCGCAAGCCAGTCCAGCAATTCCGGGTGCGTGGGTGGTGCGCCCATGCGGCCAAAATCGTTCGGTGTGGAAACAATCCCTTGACCAAAGTGATAGTGCCACACACGGTTGACGATGGAACGCCACGGCAGCGGATTGCGATCATCGGTCAGCCAATGGGCCAGCGCTGCCCGCCGCGCGGATTCGTCGGCCGCCGTAAAACGACTTTCGAGTCCCGCAATGCAGCCCACCGTGCCAGGGCCCACCTCCGGTCCCGGTGTCTTTTCACTGCCGCGAATCAGCAGATGAATCGGGCGAATGGCCTCTGCCGGGGCGAAGTTTCCCGTCCGGGCATAGCGGCTTGCACCCGCAAAGACCTTGCGCGGCTCGGGCAAGGCCTCCCACGCGGCATTGGCTGTCGCCAGGGCGCGTTGATTCTCCTCATAGGCCGAGCGGTCGCCCTCGGGCAGCAGGCCCAGCGTTATCGCCTCCCGTTCCGCCTTCAGCGCGGCCACGGCCTTTTCCAGTGAGGCTATCGTCGCCTGCTCCGGTCGCACCACACCGGGTGCTTCCAGGCGCTGGTGGCTGTCATAGCCATCCACAAGATAGGCCGTATTCCAGCGCCCGCCGTCGATGCTGTCCAGCGCCGACACGCCCTTGGCGGACGCCACATTAGCCCCGCCGCTGTAAATCTCCAACTCCGCCAGCGCAAAGACATAGTCCTCCAGGCGCTTGAAAAGCCTCGTTGCCGTCACACGTACAAAGCGCCCCGACACACCTTTCCCGTCCAGTTCCACCGCATGGTCCGTGCGAAAGCCATGTTCGGTTTCCGTGTAGTCCGCAATCAACACGGGCGAAGTAAATGCCCCATCCTCCGAAGCCTCCACCTTGAAGCGCAGCGGAAAGCCGAAGCCCGGCGTATCCGTGAAGTCCACAGGACGCGCGGGAACAAGCCGAATTTTCTCCAGCGCCATCGAAGCGCCCAAGTCGACCTGTACCCACTTGGTCACATCGGCCCGCGCTTCAATCGCGCTGTGATAGCCGTTCGTCGGACTGTCCTTCCGCACCAG
>JBHEKR010000133.1:0-36466 GCA_041859365.1 Candidatus Hydrogenedentales bacterium | reverse complement strand
ATAGGGAATGGTGAATGGTGAGTTAGATGGTATCCGGGTAGAGGCAGTTTAATTTGACGGGCGCTATTGGTCCTGGTCTCCATTCGCTATTCTCAATTCACTATTCACTATTCGTAACTAGCTCCACAAGCGCGGGCTTCCAATTCCCTTCCGCATCCCGCAATCCCGTTTTCTCCGTCGCCGTGTCCTGATAGGACCAGATCCACCAGCCCGCAAAGCCATACGCCGCGCATTTCTTCAGGTGCCAGGCGATTTTCTCGGCTTCTGGCGTTGCATCCGCTTTGATGATGCTGTCGGCGAAATCGATGCCGATCGCCTTGAAGTCCGTGGAGACGATCCGCGACGCCTGGTCCTTTCCAAGTATTTCAACAATCCGTTTCAAATAGAACTCGCCATCGGGCGCGGGATCGCACATTGGGTAGGTCGACATGGGCCAGTAATCGGGCGGCAGCTTGAGATCGTCCACGAGCCACTGTTTCAGGTTGATGAAACCCGCCAGGCGCTGGTCGGGCGTCTTCTTCATCCAGTAGTCGTTGTTTGAGAATATTGGAAAGGCAAAAGGCGCGGCCTTGGGACGCTTTCCCGCAGCCCGGAAGACTGGCCAGACCTCTTTCACCACCCGTTCGACAGACGCGATCAAGGCGGGATTGTTGTTGTCGGGCCATAAGACCGGCTCCGCCCCGCCCCACTGGTGATTGCCCATCATGGACCAGAAGGCGATGCTTTCCGGGTGGGCCGTTTTCGCTTCCACGTATTCGATGACGCCTTTGTACCACGTGGCGGCTTCGTCCCAGGGCGACTCGTCCGGCTTGGGCCAATAGGGGGAATTCCCGATCTGGTTTTTCGGGTCCACCGAGTAGGGCACCCACAGGTTACTGGCGAGATCGAGCGCTACCTGAAGCCCGGCGTCGTGGCAATCGTCTACGAAGTGGGCCACCTGATCCAGGTAATCCAGATTGGCCCAGGTCGCCACCGGCTGGCCCGCACCCGGCGCCTCGGAAGGAGTCTTCAGCGAATAGGCGATAAGCACGAAAACGGAGACGAGGTTCATGTGCGTTTCCGCGACCAGGCCCTTGAGCTGGGCCTGGACCTCGCTTCGGTGCCCGGCATAGTGCAGGAGCCAGGGATAATTGGGCGTTTCACTCAAGCAGGGATTGAAATAGACGCCCCGAAATCCGCCGGACGGTGTCTCTGCCGAACTCGCCTGAACCAACCCGCTGAACAGAAATGAGAAAAAGATGAAGCTCGCCAGAACCCGCAGCCTTGCGGGCGTGCGACACACAGGGACACTCCGTTGAATAGTTGAAACCATAGGTGCTTCCCTCGACGCCCCGGAGGCTGTCCGCGTCGGATCGATTGTGCTACACTGCTGCCATTGAAACCGGGCAGCCATCGAGACCGAGTATGAGCGATTCCTTCAAACAGAACAAGCGTTGGACTCCCGCCAACTGGGCGAGCAAGGTTCCCTTCGGCCTCGGCGAGCAGGGCCCGAACAATTTTGCCGAGCTCTTTCGCGCGGGCTGGGAAAACAAGGATGAGCTCGCCTTTGCCCTCCGGATCCTCAAGGACGGTGTTTGCGATGGTTGCGCTCTGGGCACCTCGGGCATGACGGACTGGACCCTCGATGGGGTTCATCTCTGCAATATCCGCCTGCGGCTCCTGCGCCTGAACACCATGCCCGCCCTGGACCCGGCGCTCCTGGGCAATATCGCGCCGCTCCGGGTCATGAAGAGTGCGGAACTGCGTGATCTCGGACGACTACCCTATCCCATGCTGCGCGCTCGGGGCGAGAAGGGCTTCCGCCGCATTACCTGGAATGAGGCCCTTGACCTTGTCGCAGGACGCATTCGCCGGAGTACGCCGGAGCGCTTCGCCTGCTACCTCACCAGCCGCGGCGTGCCCAATGAAACTTACTACGCCGCCCAGAAGGCCGTCCGCGCGCTGGGTTCGAACAACATTGACAATGCCGCCCGCATCTGCCACAGCCCGAGCACCTCGGCCCTGAAAACCACCGTGGGCGCCGGCGCCACCACCTGCTCCTACACGGACTGGATCAAGAGCGACTTGATCGTTTTCTTTGGCTCGAACATGGCCAACAACCAGCCCGTGGCCACGAAGTACATCCACTTTGCGAAGAAGAACGGCGCAAAAGTCGTGGCGGTCAACAACTACGAAGAGCCGGGCATGGCGCGCTACTGGATCCCCTCCATCCCCGAGAGCGCCCTCTTCGGCACGAAGATCACCGACCGCTTTTTTCTCGTCAACGTGGGTTCGGACATCGCCTTCATCAACGGCACGCTGAAATACATCCTCGAGAATGACTGGATCGACCGCGATTTTGTGGAAAACCACAGCGCCGATATCGACGCCCTTAAAGCGGGCCTCGCCGCGCAATCCTTCGAGATGCTGGAGGCCTCCTGCGGCGCGACCCGGGCCGACATGCTCGAATTCGCGAAGATGATTCACGAAGCAAAGCGCGCCGTCTTTGTGTGGAGCATGGGCATCACCCAGCACGTGCAGGGCGTGAACAACGTCCGCTCCATCATCAACCTCGCGCTGACCAAGGGCTTCGTGGGCCGCGAAGGTTGCGGACTCATGCCCATTCGCGGCCACTCCGGCGTGCAGGGCGGCGCGGAGATGGGCGCCTACGCCACCGCTTTTCCCGGCGGACTGCCCGTCAATACGGAGAACGCCGACGCCCTCGCGGCACAATGGGGCTTCCCCGTGCCCGATGCGCCGGGCATGGGCGCGACCCAGATGATCGAAGCGGCGGACCGGGGCGAGGTCGACGTGCTCTTTTCTGTTGGTGGCAACTTCCTGGAAGTGCTGCCCGACCCGCCTTTCGTGGAGCAGGCCCTGGAAAAAGTCCCCCTCCGGGTTCACATGGATATTGTCCTTTCACCCCAGATGCTGGTGGACTCCGGCGAGCACACCCTGCTCCTGCCCGCCACCACGCGCTACGAAAATCCCGGCGGCGTCACGGAAACCAGCACCGAGCGGCGCATCATTTTCAGCCCCGAGATTCCCGGACGCCGCATCGGTGAGGCCCGGCCCGAGTGGCACGTCTTCCTCGATCTCGCCCGGCGGGTCAAACCCGATCTTGCCGAAAAGCTTCAATTTCTGAACACGGCGGCCATCCGCGACGAGATAGCGCGGGTCGTGCCCTTCTACGAGGGAATTCAGCACCTGAAGGAGAAGGGCGACCAGTTCCAGTATGGCGGCGCGCACCTCTGCGCGGACTGGAAGTTTGGCACGCCCGACGGCAAGGCCCACTTCTTCGCCATCGAACCCGAAAACACCGCCATCCCCGCAGGGCAGTTTTCCCTGACCACCCGGCGCGGGAAGCAGTTCAACAGCATGGTCCATGCCGTCACCGATCGCATCACGGGCGCAGAGCGCGAAGCCATCCTGATGCATCCCGACGACGCAAAGGCCCTCGGCGTGAAGAACGGCGACCGGCTGCGCCTGAGCAACGATTTTGGCAGTATGGACGGGCATGTGTATCTCGCGCCCGTGCTACCCCGCAACTTGCAGGTCCACTGGCCCGAGGGCAACACGCTGCTCGACCGCACCCGCACGGCTCGAGACGCGGGCGTGCCGGATTACAACGCGCACGTTATGGTGACGCCGTTGAAAGAGAACCAGCCGTCGTGAATGTACGTATCGAAGACAACACCGTTCGATTCCGCATCAGTCCCAGGGAACTGGCCCAACTGAATCAGGATCGGCGACTCGAATCGGCGGTGCAGATTTACGCTGATGATGGCCGGACGCTGGAGGGCGAGTTCATCTATGCCCTGGCGGTGGAACCGGAGTTTGGCGCCACGCGGTGTCTCATTCAGCCAAGCTTTATCCTCTTCGTGCTCCACGAGGGCGACCTGGCCATCTTGAACCTCCAGCCCGAGAAGGGCTTTGCATACCAGCGCGAATCCACCGGGCCAGAAGGACAACGGTATTGGTTTCGCGCCTGCGTGGAGGTGGATCGGCACGGGTGACGCGTGCGTGCGTGACTAAGATCCGCGAGTGACAATAATCTAAAGGGATGACGATATGTTTGTGGCAAAAACTGTACTGTGGCGACACTCTGAATTGGGCGCACCTCTGTGTTGTGCGCTTTTCTGCACCGCGCTCAGTTCATTGTCGGTCACCCGAGTCTGGGCGGATCGCGATAAGCTTTGGCCTCCCGCGCCGAGTTTCACCATTCTGCAAGAGGAGATACCCCTTGGCGATGATCCGCTGGGAGAAGATTATGATCGGCATATGGAATACGCACTTCAGTTAGAAAACCAGGAAGAGACCATTTTCCTGGCACGTGCGTTCCACCGCGAATCACCAATCGAGCGAGTGCTTGGCTTCGCTATCGAATCCTTTAAACTGGCAACTTTGTCGCCTGACTTATTACTTCACGCCAGTTGGAGCACAACCCACCTGGCAGGCGGTGCAAATATCTGCGAGTCCGACCTACTCCTGGCCAAGGCGAATGGCAAGTGGGTGGAAGTGTTCAGGGATACCCATGACGGGCAATACAAAGCCGGGCTGTCTCACACGAGTTACTGGAGCTTTCGCTTCTCCTTTGACGCCCCATCTCGCGCGCTGATTGTGGAGAAGAACTTCACCCAGTCCGATTATTGGGAGGGGGAGCCCAACTTATTTGCCCGCCAAGTGGCAATTGGGATCGAGGAAGATAACAAAGATGCGCCAGTTTACGGAAGTAGCTATACTCTGGTGGAGGAGTGGCTTTGCACGCTGGGCGAGGGTGAATTAAAGTGGGGTGCCGGTTCGCGATATCTGACGCTTCACTCCGGTCCATTCCGACTCGCGGACGTCATAACATTTCTCCGAACGCAAATAAGCATCGACGGAATCGGAGCGATGAATGAGAAGGAACTATCAACGCGTATCAGGACGCTCAATCCCCATTTTGGGACGTCGGATATATGCTGGGGAAATGTCAGATTTGATATCGACCTACCTCGATATGTAGAGAATCACGGTCACCGCTACCGCATGAGCACCGAGTAGTTCCTATTCGGAAACTAAGTCGAATCACTCCGCAATGCACCTCCCACCTCAACACCCTCACACCCGCGACACCCTCAATCGCCCGATGCACGATCTCCGCATTTCGGTGACGGATCGCTGCAATCTCCGCTGTACCTATTGTATGCCGGAGGAGCACTTCGGCGAGAAATACGCGTTCCTTCAGCGAAGCGGCCTGTTGACTTTCGAGGAGATCGCCCTCGTGGCCCGTGCGGCGGCTTCACTCGGCGTTAAGAAACTGCGCCTCACGGGAGGCGAGCCCCTGCTGCGTCGCGATCTCCCCGTGCTCGTGGGGATGCTTCGCGCGATCCCCGGCATCGAAGACATCGCCCTGACCACCAACGGGCTCCTGCTGCCTCAACTGGCCCTGCCCCTCAAGGACGCCGGCGTTGATCGCATCACGGTGAGCCTGGACAGCCTGGACGACGCGATGCTGGCGCGGATCAGCGGACGCCCCATCACGGCGGCGCAGGTGCTCGCGGGGATCGACGCGGCACGCGACGCGGGCTTCACTCGGCTTAAAGTCAACGCGGTCATCTAGCGCGGCGTGAACGACGATCAGGTCCTGCCCCTCGCGGAACTCTTTCGCGGCACAGGCGTCATCCTGCGCTTTATCGAGTTCATGGACGTGGGCACACTCAACCAATGGAACCTGGCCGCCGTCGTGCCCGCCGCAGAAATGCGCAATGCGGTTGCCGCGCGCCATCCCCTGGAGGCCGCCGCCGCGAACTACACCGGCGAGGTGGCCGCGCGTTACCTCTATGCGGACGGCCAGGGGGAGATCGGCTTCATCACGTCGGTGACCCAGCCCTTCTGCCGCGATTGTTCGCGCCTGCGCCTCGCGCCGGATGGGGCGCTGTATACGTGCCTCTTTGCGGGCCATGGACACCCGTTGAAACCCATGCTCCGCGCCGGGGCGACCCTGGAGGCGATCACCGAACACATGCGGGCCATCTGGACCGCGCGCGGTGATCGCTACTCGGAGATTCGCACCGAGGCAACAGTAAGATCCGAAAAAGTGGAGATGTATCATATTGGCGGGTAGGGACAGCGGTACGCAAAGGGACAGCGGCGCCTCGCGGCTGAACCAGTCGGAGTGAATTGATCGTAGCGCTCAGTGCTTTCGATAGATGACGCGCATTCCGAACGGCGCGGCTGTCCTGTCGCATGCGAGGTGAGCCAGGACAATCACCGAACACCCATGTTGCGCAAGTGGTCGAATAGCAATATCTGGCGCGAATAGACATTTCCCATGATTGTAATGCATCACGACCTCAGACAACAGGACAGCCGCGCCGGAGTAGCGAACTGCGCTCGCCTTGGCGTACTATTTCCAACGGATGGTCAGCCTCGTCGTCCGAGTCGCGTGGCGCCGCTGTCCCTACGGAGTTCCCATGTTTACCCATATCGACGAAAAAAACCTCCCCGGCGTGGTGGATGTGAGCGGCAAGACCGTCACGCTCCGCACCGCGACGGCCCGGAGCATCATCACGGTGCCGGATGAGGTCATGGCGGCGCTGCAGGACGGCGAGATCCAGACCAGGAAGGGCCCGGTGTTTCAGACGGCCATCATCGCGGGCACCATGGCGGCGAAGCAGACGAGCAACCTGATTCCCCTGTGCCATCCCCTGCCGCTGGAAGGCTGCAAGATTTCGATAGTGGCCCAGCCCCCGAATGATATCGTCATCGAGTGCAGCGTGAAGGTCCACCACAAGACCGGCGTGGAGATGGAGGCCCTCACGGGCGCCAGCGTGGCGGCCCTCACGATCTACGATATGTGCAAGGCCTTTTCCCACGACATGGTGATCAAGGAAACGCGATTGCTCGAAAAACACGGTGGCAAGCGTGACGTGGAACGCGCATCCAAGGACTAAGGACCCGAAGGACTTAAGGGACTTAGGGAAGTCGTTTCCATAAAACCCATAAGACCCACAGACCCATGACACAACCCGCAAAACCCCTCACCATCACCTACTACGCGATCCTGCGCGAGCAGCGCGGCCTTTCCGAGGAACGCCTCGAAAGCGCCGCCGCCACGCCGGGCGAACTCTACGAAGCCCTCCGCGCGGAGCACGGCTTCTCCCTCGACGCGCACCAACTCAAGGTCGTCATCAACGACGCCTTCCAGCCCTGGGATACGCCGCTCAACGCGGGCGACCACGTGGTCTTCATCCCGCCGGTGGCCGGAGGCTGATCATGTTTTCGATCTCGTCGGAGCCTCTCGATCCTCAGGCCCTGCGGGCCTCGGTGCGCAATGTGGAGTCGGGCGGCTTCGCGTCCTTCGAAGGCTGGATCCGCAATCACAACGAAGGCAAGGCCGTCACCGCCCTGGAGTATGAGGCCTACGAGGCCGTCTGTATCATTGAGGGCAACGCCATCATCGCCGAGGCGAAGCGGCGCTTTGGCGTGCTGGAGGCCCGCTGTGTCCACCGCGTGGGTTCGCTCGATCTCGAAGACATGGCCGTGTGGGTCGGCGTGAGCGCGGCCCACCGGGGCGAGGCCTTCGATGCTTGCCGCTACATCATCGACGCGGTAAAGCACCGCCTCCCCATCTGGAAAAAGGAATACTACGCGGACGGCGACTCAGGCTGGGTTAATTGCGAGCGATGCGCCCATGCGGCCCCGCACGCTATCACGGAGTCGGCCTTTTACGCGCGCCAGACAAGTCTGAAGGACGTTGGCACGGCGGGCCAGAAAAAGCTGCGCCGAGCCCGCGTACTGATTGTGGGCGCGGGCGGGCTGGGCTCGCCCGCCGCACTCTACCTGGCAGCCGCCGGTATTGGCCACCTCGGTATCTGCGAACGCGATACTGTGGATGCGTCGAACCTTCACCGCCAGATTCTCTATCGGGCCGACGACGTGGGCAAGTCCAAGGCGCGCCGGGCCCACGATGAACTTGTCGCCCGGAATCCGTTCATCTCCGTCGAGACCCACGAAGAGCGGCTCGGCCCCCACAACGTTGATCGCATCGTTGCCGGTTATGACGTCCTCGTCGATGGCACAGACAACTTCGAGGCCAAGTTCCTCCTGAACGACGCCGCCGTGCGCCACGGCAAAATCCTGGTGCAGGCGAGTATCTACCAGTACGAGGGCCAGCTCTTCGTCTACCATCCCGACGCGGGCGGTCCCTGTCTGCGTTGCCTGTGGCCCGAAATCCCGGAGCCTGGCTGCGTCGGAAGTTGTGCGGAGGTCGGTGTGCTCGGCGCGGTGCCCGGGGTGCTGGGTTCGCTTCAGGCCATGGAAGTGTTGAAGCAAATCCTGGATTTGCCGGGCAAGCTTCAGGGCGATACGGTATTTTTCGATCTTCTCTCTCTCCGAACCCGTCGGGTCCGCGGATCGCGGGACTCTGGTTGTCCTATTTGCGGGAGCAGTGCCTCGTCGGAACCCGACGACGTGGAAGCCCCGCTGGAAATCGAGCTTAGCGACCTGGACCGGATGGCCGAGCCCTACACCCTGGTCGATATCCGGGAATTGGCCGAAAAGGAGGCCCCCCTTCCCCGTGCGGACCACGCCCTTCCCGCGAGCACGTTCCCGCCGAATGGCGCCGATCTCGATTGGCCCGAGCCTTGGATCCTGTGCTGCACCCGAGGCCTGCGGAGCCGCTACCTGGCCATGGCCCTGCGCCGGGCGGGCCACCGGCATGTCTACTCCCTCGCGGGAGGCGCGACCGCTCTCGTGCGCAGGCGGGAAAGCGACCATGGCCTCACCGATTGATCTGGACGCCTTGATTCTCGCGGGTGGCGTGAGCCGACGCATGGGCACGGACAAAAGCCTCCTGCCCTATGGCGGGCAAACGCTTATCGAGCATATTGCAGCCCAATTGAAGCCTGTAGCCAAGGTTATCCGCATCAGTACCGGCGGGCAGGCGCTCCATGCCGCAATGGGCCTGCCGCTCGTACCCGATCTCCGACCCGATTGTGGCCCCCTGATGGGCATCGCCTCGGGGCTCCGCGTCGCCTCGCGCGACTGGACCCTGGTGGTGGCCACAGACATACCCGCCCTGCCGATGAACTTGCTTGATAAGCTGTGGGAATACACCGCGAGCGCACGGTGTATTGTTCCTAAGCCGTCCGACGGACGGCCTCAACCGCTTTTTGCCCTGTACCATCGGGATTTGGCTGACGAAATACTGGCGTTCCTGGATCGGGGCGAACGTCGCGTGCTCGATTTTGTCGGGTCCTGCGGGGCCACGATCCTGGCCGTACCAGCGGTAAAAATTGCGAATTTGAATGATCGTAGCGCCTACGAGGCCGCCCTGGGAGCCACCCCGAAACCGGAGCCTGAATCGCCATAATTTCTCTAGCCATTTGGGGTACCTTTGGCTATAATGTTTTCCTAGATCAGTTGCCCCGCCATCGCAGGTGAGAACGCGATGGGGTGGCGCTTGGAATGCGTACGGGTCGCTTGCCGATTTCTAACCCATTCTTCCGTCTCTTACGGTACAATGGCGTAGCGATAGGTTAGTGGACAGGTAATCGCCGCGAGAGGCGGCGTAATGGATGGCAATGCGGTTTGAACGGTCGGGTTTAACGTGGCCCGCTGGACAAGCCTTGGGTCCGGTACTGGCGCTGCCAGTTTCGGGCGTGGAACTGCCGGGTGATTTGTGCGGTTGATCACCAGGTGGTGGAATTCAGGAAACGCACAGGATCGACGAGACCAGACGGAATGAATATCTACGCAGGGAATTTATCGTACTCGGTAACGGATGAGGACTTGAAGGAGATCTTCGGGGCATATGGCGAGGTATCACGCGCCAATGTCATTAGCGATCGCGAGACCGGTCGCTCCAAGGGCTTCGGCTTTGTGGAAATGCCCGTGGACGCCGAAGCGAAGCAAGCCATTGATTCGCTGAACGGCAAAGACGTGAAAGGGCGCGCCATCAACGTGAACGAAGCCCGCCCCCGTCCCGAACGCCCGCAGCGGGCACCGCGTCGCTACTAACGCCATAGCGCCAGCGCCACAGCAGGATTAAACCTACGGCATCCCGTCATCTCAAAAAAAGGGACGGGATGCCGAAGGGAGTTTTTTTGTTTGCGTAGCTCTATGTCCCGCCTCTCCCGCCAAAATTCCACATGCGTTCACCCCGTCCCGAGGTTTTCATGATCAGCTACGACGACGCCGCCGCCCGCGTGGGCCGGGCAGCCTGGCTACTTCCCACCGAACGCGTTGTCCTGGCAGCTTCCTTGAATCGGGTTCTTGCGGAATCCATCCGCTCCGACATCGACATGCCCCCCTTTAACAAATCTTCGATGGATGGCTATGCCTGCCGTGCGATCGACGTCCCCCACACCTTGCGCGTACTTGAGCATCTACCGGCGGGCCGCGTGCCCCGTTACCCCATCGAGCCGGGCACCTGCACCAAGGTCATGACCGGGGCGCCCGTGCCCGAGGGCGCCGACTGCGTCCTCATTGTGGAAGAGGTAGAGGCCCTGGACGACGATACGATCCGCTTCAGCGGCAGCCAGCCACGCAGCAATATAGTGCCGAGAGGCGACGACGTTCGCGCGGGGGATTGCGTGCTCGAGTCGGGCACGCGCCTGCGCCCACAGCACCTGCCCGTCCTGGCCTCCGTGGGCTGCACCAATCCCCTGGTCCGACGCCAGCCCAGGGTTGCCGTGATCGCCACGGGTGACGAGCTCGTGCCGCCCGCAGGCACACCCGGCCCCGGTCAAATCCGTAACAGCAACAGCGCCCAGCTCACGACCCTCGCCCTCGAGGCAGGCGCCTGTGCGCGAGATCTCGGGATCGTGCGGGACAACGAGGGCGACCTCCGCCGCGCCTGGGATGGCGCCTTGTCCGATCACGATGTGGTCCTCAGCACCGGCGGCGTTTCCATGGGGGACTACGACCTCGTACCGGATATCCTCAAGCATCATAGCTTCACGATTCAATTTGACCGCGTGGCCATCCAGCCTGGAAAACCGGTGCTCTTCGCCACCCGGGATGGCAAAGCCTGCTTCGGCCTCTCCGGTAATCCGGTGTCCAGCTTTTTACAGTTTGTGCTATTCGTCGAGCCCTTCCTCCGCGCACTCCAGGGTGCGCCGAGCCAGGCCCGCACCGTGCCTCTGGTCCTCGGCGAATCCTTTACCCGTCGCAACGCAGGCCGGATAGGCTGGATTCCCGTTCGCCTCGATGCCGAAGGCCGCGTTCGGGCCATCGAGTTTCACGGCTCCGCCCACATCAATTCCTTCACCGCCGCCGATGGCCTCATCGCCTTTCCCATAAACGTGGGTGTGCTGGAAGAGGGCGATGTTGTCCCCGTGCGCTTGTTGTGATGGACAGTCACCCTTACAATACTGCAGAGCCTTCAGGCACGTCAGAGATAGCAGGTTCCGGTTATCTGTTGTCCTTGTCGTCCCTGCAATGAACTTTTGCATACTCGGAACATTAAAGATTCTTTCGACAAGAAAGTCCCCATGACCCACACCACCTCCGCCACAGCACCAGCCTCCCTGACCACCGTCGGCCTCAGCATCTCCGAAGCAAAAGGCCAGCCCCACACACCCGTCGCCCAACTCCACATGACGCGAAACGGCATCGAAGGTGATCGACATGCCGGTCCGGGTTTGCGCCAGGTCAGCCTCATGCACAGCGACGTTATCGCGGCCCGCTTTCCGGAGGCCGCGCCGGATCAACGGGCGGGTCTCGGTCAGGAGAATATACTCATCGACGGCGAGGGCCTCTGCGATGTGCGGTTGCTCGACGCCCTCGAATTCGGCGATGCCCTCCTCGAAGTGACCCAGATCGGCAAGCGGGTCAATGATTCGGGGCGCGCGCTATGCGGCACTGCAAGCAAATGCCTCCTCGGAGATTTCGGCGTCTTCGCGCGCGTCGTCCACGGCGGAACGATTGAGGCCAATCACAGCATCCAACACCAGCGGCGCGTGCTCCGCGCCCATATTATCACCGTGAGCGACCGGGCGAGTCGCGGGGAATACGAGGACAAGAGCGGGCCCGCCACCACGGCACTGGTGGAGTGCTGGTGCAGGGATCACCACTGGACCCCGTGGATTGAAACACAGATCATACCGGACGAAGCGTCGGCCATCGAGCAGTGCCTCGCCAATGCCAGGCAGAGTCAGGTTGAATTGATTATCACCACCGGCGGCACGGGAGTCGGCCCCCGGGATATCACGCCCGATGTGGTTGCGAAGCACGTAGACAAACTCATCCCCGGAATCATGGACTACATTCGACTGAAGCATGGCGAGCGCATGCCCCTCGCCCTCACCAGCCGAAGCATCGCGGGCGTGATGGGCTCCAGTCTGGTCTACACCCTTCCAGGAAGCACAAAGGCCATACCGGAGTACCTGGGAGAAATATTCAAGACTTTGGAGCACATGCTGTTCCTGATTAAAGGCGTCGCACCCCACTGACGGAATCCGCCCCCCGTAGAGGCCCGAGAAAAATGAATCTTAAAGCATCTACTATCACCGTCTTCGCCATGCTTCAGATCACCGTAGCGTCGGCGTCCGAGTCCGCGACCCTGCCGCCCGCGCCCACGCCCCAGTCGCAGGAGTCCCTCCGGCCCATGCTGACCGTGGACTGGAGCGCCGGCGCCCCCATGCCCCAGGGCATGCAGGATAATCACGTCAACCTCATGGGTACTTGGATTGTGAGCGTGCTCGGTTTCTGCAGCGGCGCTGACGACAATTGGAAGCCTGGAAAATATCCACGGGGCTTCCTGAACAAGGCGTGGGCCCTCAATCTCGAAGACGAGGCCGCAGGCTGGATCGATCTACCGCCCTTCCCCGGTGCGCCGCGCCAGGCGGGTAACGGCGCGTGTGTCGACGGCGTCCTATATCTCTGGGGCGGCTTCAGCTATGAAGCGCCGTATACCTATTCGGATGGATACAAACTGACCCACACCGGGGATACTTGGAACTGGGAGCCCCTGCCACCCCTGCCCTCCCCCACCTGCTGGACCGGCATGTCCGTCGTCGGCAAGAAGATTTACGCCCTCGGCGGCGCGGACTATGACGCCCAGGCCTTCTACTGCCTTCAGGATAGAACTGGCACAATCAAAGGACTCGGGCAGCGCCTGATCATGTTCGACACTGAAAAACCCGAAGTCGGTTGGACCGAGAAATCCAAACTGCCGGGTACGGCGCGCTGCCTGACGGGAACACCTGTCGTGGGTGGAAAAATCTACGCAATTGGCGGAATTTCCATGCTCGCCACCGGCGCCTACGCTAATGTCGTTGATAATTGGCGCTATGACCCCGCTTCCGACCTGTGGGAGCGCCTGCGCGATCACCCGGTATCCGCGTCGGGCTCCAGCTCAAGCACCACCGTCTTCGCCAATCGCTATGTGCTGCTCCCGGCGAGCTATCAATACGGGGTCATCGCGAACCCGGACGGGAGCGAAAGACCCGCTTATGGCACGCCCCGGAAATTGACCCGAACCTGGGAAAACCACCCGAGTTTCGCCACCACCCATTACTACAACCACCACTTTGTCTACGATATCGAAACGGATAGCTTCGGGACAGCGACTTCGCTCCCCTTCGACGATGTGGCGAGTATCACCGTGGTGCATGGGGATAAGGCATACCTCTTCCCCGGAGAGACGGCGGGTTTCTACTGGGAGGGCGAATACTTCGGTCATCACCCCGAGTTTGTGCTCAAAGGCAAGATCACGAAAATCCCCGTGGAGTAGCACGCTACTCGATCTTCGCCCAGTGTATCCCCGTGTTGTTGGTTTCCGGTCCGGCATAATAGACCAGTACCGCGCCGCCGCCCGGCAGGGGCGCGACATTGGGCAGACCCACCGAAAAGGCATACATCTCGGCCCAGGCATCCTGCATGGTCTTCTTCTCCTCCGTCTGCGATGCGCCCGCGGAATCGTACACCACAATCACGTCCTCGTCCGGCCAGGTCTCTCCCCCGTCTTCACTGCGGCGCACGGTGATTTTTGGTGCGCCGCTTCGATCCACCACGGGCATCGCCAGCTCCCCATCCTCCAGCGCAAAGATCGGTCCGGGCTGCCCCGCCACGCCGCTGTCTTTCAGCGGACTCCAGCCCCGGCCCTCGTCGCGCGAATGACAGGTATGGATATTGAGGTACGTCGCGTGGACCCGGTCGAAAGTCCAGAAAGCGTCGAACAGCACGTCATCGGCAAGGACGGAGGCCCGCTGGTCCCAGTAGAAAATACGATTGGCCGGGTCGCGCGTCACCACACTGTGGCGCGGCCAGGTTTGGCCTTCATCGTCCGAGAAGAGCAGCACCGAGGCATGATGCCACGGGTCGGGATCCCGGTAGGGCTTGTTGAGTTCGATCTGGCAGGCCAGGAGCCCGTCGTGAAATCGGATGATGGAACCGGTCAGCGGCGTGGGCACGTTGAAGGGGGACGTGTCCATCAGTCGCGGCTCGGACCACGTGGCTCCGTCATCGTCCGACTCCGCGAGAAAAATCCTGGTGTCCAGCAGCCCCTCCGTCTCATCGTTGAAATAGGGCGCTTCTGGCTCCGAAAAGTCCACCCAGTTGATCGCCGCCAGCAGTCTTCCGGCCTTCAGGCGCGTCAGACCCGCAAATCGAAAAAGTCCAGGCTTGCCGTCCACGACGGGCGGCGAGAAAGGCGAGAAAGGCTCGCGCCACGTGGCCCCGCAGTCGTCGGACCAGGTCAGATAGACCTGCTGGCCGGCATTCGGACCCTTCGCCGGAGCGCCCCGGAAGGCGCAGAGCCAGCGTCCGGAACGGGTAATGCAGGCGAGGGGGAAAGTGGCACTGGAGTTGGGGCGTCCGGGCCCCGCCGCGAAAATGGTTCCACTGCTTTCGACGATCATAGGGGCGATCCTCCTTGTTACGGGCAGCGCATGTTCAATGGACCCCGGGAATCCGGAATCCATCCTGGGCTCGTAAGTCCGGGAGCCGGTGCTGGCTCGACCGGGTTCATTGTGCTACGCTAGGGCGCGTTCATCACGCCAACTCATTAGAAAGGGAATCATGGGCCATTTGCAAGCCTTGGACATGTTCGTGATTGTGGCCTATTGCAGCCTGATGCTGTTTGTGGGCTGGTGGTCCTCCCGCAAACAGAACTCGACGGAAGAGTACTTTGTCGGAAGCCGTGGCATGAGCCCCTTCGTTGCCGGCATTTCTATCGTTGCGACCGTCGTGAGTTCCATCTCCTACCTGGCCGGTCCAGGCGAAATGGTGAAGAACGGACCCGGTTGGATGTGGCAGATGCTCCACGCCCCCATTTCATTCCTCGTCGTGGGTTATCTCGTCATCCCCCACATCATGAAGCACAAGGTAACCTCGGCCTACGAGCTGCTGGACGAGCGCCTCGGATCGGGCGTGCGCAGGACCACCTCCGCCATGTTTGTCCTGTCCCGTATTTTCTGGATGGGACTGGTGATCTACACGTGCAGCCTCGCCGTCTCCACCGTAACCGGGCTGCCGCTGCGGGGCGTACTTGTCGGCGTCGGCATCATCGGCACCGCCTATACCATCGTGGGCGGCATCCGCGCCGTGATGATCACCGACGTGATCCAGTTCTGCATCCTCATCGGTGGCGCCGTGCTCACCGTGCTCTACATCGCCTGGCGCTGCGGCGGCCTCACCGCGTGGTGGCCCGACTGGTCCTCCCCGGCACTACGGGACTTGAACTGGCCCGTGCCCGAGTTTTTCACCCTTGATCCAAACGTTCGCCTTTCCGTGGTGAGTGTATTGATCTATGGCTGCTCCTACTGGATCATGACCGCCACGGGCGACCAGGTGGTCATACAGCGCTTTCTGAGCACCAAAGACGCCCGGGACGCCCGGCGGAGCTTCGGACTGTCCATCCTGGGCGACGCGCTGACGAGTGGCGTACTCTTCCTGACGGGGATGGCGCTGGTGGGGTTCTACCTCCGATTCCCGGAAAACTTGCCCCAGCCCGAACTTGGCCTCACCGGCCAGGCCGATCAATTGTTTCCCCACTTCATCGGCGCCATCTTGCCGGCGGGCCTTACGGGCCTCGTGGTCTCCGCCCTCTTCGCCGCCGCCATGTCCAGTCTGGACAGCGGCATCAATTCCATCAGCACCGTGCTGGTTAAGGATTTCAAGGCCGTGTTCGCCCGCGATTGCGAAACCGATGATCAGCAACTCGAGCGTGCAAAGTGGATCGGCGTTGCGGTGGGCGTCTTCGCCATCGCCATGAGCTTTGCCGTGACCTACATGCCGGGACAAAACCTACTCGAGATCACCGTGCGCTTCAGCTCACTCCTGGCCGCACCGCTTTTCGTCGCATTCGCGCTCGCCTTCTTCGCGAAACGCGCAACCCCCGCGGGGGCCTGGGTCGGCATCGCCACCGGGGCGACCCTGGGCTTTACGCTCACCTTTTGGAAGGCCATAGTACTTTTACTCACCGGTGCGGAGAGCAATATGTCCATCACCTTCATCATGCCGCTGTCGGCCCTCGGTGCTTACACCGCCGGCATCGTGGTCAGCCAATTCACCAGAGCGCGCGGGGAATAAGCCCGAAATATCCCCTACGACTTCGCCGGCAGGAATGCGTCCGCGTGGATCTCCTTCATGCTGGCGCCCGCCATGAAGGTCTTTCGCTGGACCTGCTTCACCAGCTCGGGGTTCCCGCAAAGATAGACTTTCCAGCCTTTCAGGTTGGGAAGAGTTGTCAGCGCAATGGTATCCACCGCGCCGCACTGCATCCAGGCCTCGCCCACTTCGTCGCGAACACAGGCGTGATAGGTGAAATTGGGCCAGCGGTCTTCGAGTGCGCGGAGCTCCGACACCAGGTACAGATCGCGAACCGCCAGCGCGCCGTGAAAGAGATGTATCGGCCCCGTGTGGCCCTGATGGAGCGCGTCGCGCAGGATGGCATAGAGCGGCGCCAGGCCCGTCCCGGTGCCGAGCAGCAGCAGAGGCTGTTCGGGATTCCCAGCCAGATAGAAACAATTGCCGAGGGGACCCGCGATCTCCAGCGTGCTCCCGGGACTCGCGTCACCGTGAAGCCAGCCACTCATTTGTCCCCCCGGCACCAGCGCCACGTGAAACTCCAGATGCTGGTCCAGCGCCGGCACGCTCGCAAGGGAGAAGCTCCGTACCAATCCATCGGAACGAACGAAATTAACAAACTGGCCCGGATAGTACGTGAAAGACCCGTCGGCCCGTAACGAAACCCGCAGTACGCGCTCGTTCAATGCTTCGAGGCCGACTACCGTGGCCGGTTTTCGGTCGAGCGCGTCATCCACCCGATGGATCTCCATGTCACCCTCGGGATGGCAACAGCACGACAGAAAATACCCCTGTGCGCGGCGTACTTCGCTGACGCCCTTTTGCGCGGCCGCGGGAATCGGCCCGCCCGAGCTGCGCAACATGCAACTGTGACAGACACCGCTGCGGCACGAATTCGGAATCGTGTGTCCGTGACGTTCAAGGCACTCCAACACGGTCTCGCCGTCCAGCACGGGATGGGGGGCGGCGGAAAAGAGAATAGTCGGCATGAAAGCTCTCTCAGCGGGGCAGTTTGGTGACGCGGCGCGGAAAAGCACGCGTGTGGAACGGCAACGTGCCAATCACTCGGGCGCCGACAGCGTCGTCGCCCGAGCCGGTTGATCCGTCACAATTTCAGTCAGTCTAGCGAAGGACCTCGCTCAGGCGCTGCGGCCGAGCACGTCTTCCCGGGTGGTCTCGGCAATGGCCAGCACCTGATCGATCAAGTCCTGCCCGACGCCCATCTCCTGAAGCGTCTTTGCGAGATTCTCGGCCACGGCGTCGAAATGACTATCGTTGAGACCCTGCTGCACAAGGTGGGCGTGGCCCCGCTTCATGTCCGCGCCCGTGTAATTGTGCGGCCCGCCAAAGGCCATCGTCAGGAAGGCTTTCTGCTTCTGCGCCTGGCGCTCCATGTCCACGCCGTCAAAGAAGTGGGCAATCCGATCGTCGGACAATACGTGGCGGTAGAAAAGATCGACGGCCCCGTCCACCGCGGCAGAGCCGCCAAGCTGTTCAAAGAGTGTGCTCATGAAAAATCTCCGTGGTCACTGCACTGGCCTGCGGGCACAATTCACGCGCGGTACGCGCCCGACCCAGTCCGGCGCGAAGAAACGCGATGCCCAACAAACATACATTATAAATAAATCTTATACCATGAGACATCGAATGTCAACTCGGGCCCGATCCGTGGTATACTTCACCGTAGTACCTCGGAGTTCTCCCCATGCAGTTGACCCAATACACCGACTTCGCGCTCCGCACCCTCCTCTATCTCGCCCTGACCACTGAAAACGTGACCATTACGGAGATAGCTGAGCGCTACAATATTTCACGCAATCATCTTGTGAAGGTAGTGCACAACCTCGGCAAGCTGGGCTACATCACTACCGTTCGGGGTCGACAGGGAGGGCTGCGACTGGCACGCGCGCCCGAGAGCATTAATCTCGGCGAGGTCGTGCGGCGAACAGAGCCCAATTTCCATCTGGTGGAGTGCTTCGACCGGGTGAATGACCGTTGCATTCTGACGCCGGGTTGCCAGTTGAAGGGCGTGCTTGGAAAAGCCTTCAAAGCGTTCATGGGCGTGCTTGACGACTACACGCTGGCGGACCTGATGAGCAACCGCAGGGAGCTGGAGCGCCTGCTAAGCAATTCGGCGAGGCCCAAGGTCTGAGGGCCAAAGCTCGCCGCCCGTGCTCCTCAGCGACCAATTACCCGGGCGAAGTACTCAATCGTGGGTTTCAGGCCTTCTTCCAGCTTGATTGATGGACTCCAGCCCAGCTTTTCCCGCGCGAGACTGATATCGGGCTTCCTTCGGGTGGGATCGTTTTCAGGAAGGGGATTGAACACGATCTCGGACGACGATCCCGTAATGCGTATGACCGCCTCAGCCAGTTCGCGGATCGTAAACTCATCGGGATTGCCAAGATTGACGGGGCCGTGGAAGCCCTCGGCATCCATCATCGCCATCATCCCCCGGATCAGGTCTTCGAAGTAGCAGAATGACCGCGTCTGTCCGCCGTCCCCGTAAAGCGTTATCGGCTCGCCGCGCAGGGCCTGCACCACGAAATTGCTCACGACGCGCCCGTCGTTTACCTGCATCCGAGGACCGTACGTATTAAAGATTCGGATGACCCGAATATCCACCTTGTTCTGGTGGTGGTAGTCAAAAAAAAGCGTCTCCGCCACACGCTTTCCTTCATCGTAGCAACTCCGGGGTCCAATCGGGTTCACGTTACCCCAGTAGGACTCGACCTGAGGGTGGACCGCCGGATCGCCATAGATTTCCGACGTTGAGGCCTGGAGTATCCGCGCACGCACCCGCTTCGCCAGACCCAGCATGTTCAGCGCGCCCATCACGCTCGTCTTGATGGTCTTCACCGGATTGTGCTGGTAGTGCACGGGGGAGGCGGGACAGGCCAGATTAAAGATTCGGTCGGCCTCGATTAGAATGGGCTCGGTAACATCATGCCGGATCAGTTCGAAGCGGGGGTGCCCAAGCAAGTGAGCGATGTTTTCCCGGCGCCCCGTGAAGAAATTGTCGAGACAAATAACTTCTTCACCCCGGTTCAAGAGGGCTTCGCACAGGTGGGAACCGAGGAAACCCGCTCCGCCGGTTACCAGATTGTTATGGGACATGAAATACCACCCTTACCAGACGGAGTTCCGCCATTGCCGATGCCAGATATCGCCCGCACTCTAGCACAACCGCGCCTTTTTCGCGAAACGGCACGCCGCAATCAGCGCCGCCAGGCCCCCAGGCGTCCTAACTGGATTCTTCCAGCAGTATCTCGTCCGCATCCGACTCCGAAGGGCGGGCGACCGACGGTGGCTCATACGCATCCTGAGGCGGCAATTCTTGGGGTTCCTCATCCCGCGTCTCCACCGGCTTTGGAGCCTGCTGCTCGGGAAGATAGGGAAGAATCCGGGGCGTTTCGGATAGATCGTTGAGACAAAGCGTCGCCCCCATGGCAAGCGCCTGATCCCGGAGTCCCGTACCACCGCCATACATGAAGAGGGGAATCTCGCCCATCCCCGGCGACTGGCGTATGAGGGGCAGAACTTCAATCGCGGAAAGCTCGCGCTGTTCGAAACTGACCAGAATCCCCACGGCCTCGCAGGAGTGCAGGCGGTAGCCGAGGTCGAGAATGCCGGCCGCCTCGATAACCTCGAAAGGACTGTTTGCCAGGGATTGCTGCACCATTTCCACGTCCAGCTCATTTCTCGACAGCACCAGTATCTGCGGGTGGGGCGCGGACTCGCCCCGTTCCGTCGCTATTTTCCGCGCCACGAAAAGCTGAATGCCGTGATCCTTGTCATCCACCGCCTGAAACTGGCAACCATACTTGATGCCCTGGCCCGGCACGGGGCGGCGGTTGCGCACGATAACGGGCCGGTGGCTGACCTGCCCCCCGTCCGGCATTCGGAACGTCAGGTGCAATACGGCCCCAACGGCCACCTCCGCGTTCATCAGCACACTGCACCCGCCGCCACTGAGGTCATCGATTGTGGCATTGCAAGTGGCTCCATCCTTCAGTTCGATGGCACAGGGGGTCTGTATCGCCACACGCTCATGCTTGCGTACCTGAACCCGGGCCACCTCTCGGGGCCAGTACAATTGAATCAGGGGGAAACCAGCGTTCAGGCCCTGCTCCGCGAATACGGCACTGAAGCCCCACACCTCACCCTCGTGCATGAACCGGATCACACACTCCTTCCCCTGGCGGACCACGGGCATGGTGTAGCCGGAGGCCAGGCTCAGCAGCAGATAGTGACTCAGTTCCCAGCCACGCAGCCGGGCGGGGAAGCGCCGGGAATTCGGGTTACCCGGGCTGGCGTCCAGAAAGACTTCCATGCCCACCTTAAGGCAACGCTCGAGTGCCATCGCGCAAGCGTTGTGATCGGTTCCCGCAGCCGAAGTGCCTGAATGTTCTTCTTCCATAGCTCCCACCTTCGCGCGCTCCAGCGTCGCTGGATACAGCGCATTAAACCTGGAATGCCGGCCCCAGCCTCGAAAGTCTCCCCGGGGCCCCGGCGCTCAGGAGGTCCAACTCGAAAACGTCCCCCCTTCCCCGGCAAGCTTCGCCAGCAGGGGGGCGGGTTCCCAAAGTGCGCCATGCTGCTCGTGAAACGCGCACACACGCGCATAGACCTTGTCCAGCCCTGTTTGGTCCGCGTAGCACATCGGCCCCCCCCTAAATGCGGGAAAGCCGTATCCGTAGACGTAGATGATGTCGATATCCGAGGAACGCAGGGCGATTCCCTCTTCGAGTATGCGGGCGCCCTCGTTAATCAGCGCATAAATGCAGCGCTCCACGATTTCCTCCGGGGATATGGTGCGCCGCGCAATCCCGTGGCGCTCTGCTTCCGCCAGGCACAGGGCTTCCACCTCAGGATCGGGGGTCGCGGCCCGGGTCGCCGGGTCATAGCGATAAAAGCCTCGACCCGTCTTCTGGCCGTAGTGGCCCAACTCGCAAATCTTGTCCGCTATCTCGCAATAGCGCTGGCCCGCCGGGCGCGTCGCGGCCTGACGCTTCCGAATGCGCCAACCCACGTCCAGCCCCGCCAGATCGCTCATCGCATGGGGTCCCATCGCCATGCCAAAGTCATAAATCGCCCGATCCACCTGATTCGGAGTGGCGCCCTCTTCCAGAAGAAACAGCGCCTCACGGATGTACGGATCGACCATCCGGTTGCCCACAAATCCGTCGCACACGCCCACCAGCACGCCCACCTTTCGAATGGCCTTGCTCAGCGCGAAAGCGGTGGCGATTACGTCTTTGGATGTCTCCCGACCGCGCACAATTTCGAGAAGGCGCATGATGTTGGCCGGGCTGAAAAAATGGAGACCAATCACCTGCTGTGGGCGGGAGATGCTCGCCGCAATTTCGTCAATGTCCAGCGTCGATGTGTTGGTCGCCAGTATGGCATCCGCCTTACAGACGGCATCGAGCGCCTTGAATACCGTCTTCTTGAGCTCCATCTCCTCAAAGACCGCCTCGATGACAATATCCACCTCCGCCAGGTCGCCATAGGACAGCGTCGGACGGATGAGCGCCATCGTGGCATCCATCTGCGCCTGGGTCATCCGCCCTTTCTTGACGCCGCTCGCGTAATTCTTCTCGATCACCGCAAGGCCCCGATCAAGCCCCTCCTGACTGGCGTCAACCAGATAGACCGGGATCCCGGCATTCGCAAAATTCATCGCTATGCCACCGCCCATCGTCCCCGCGCCAATGACCGCGCCCAGGCGAAAAGGCCGAATCGGCGTCTCTTTGGGGATATCGGGAATCTTGCTGGCGGTGCGCTCGGCGAAAAACAAGTGACGTTGCGCCCTGGACTGGTCCGAGTGCAGGCATGCGTCAAAGATTTCCCGTTCCCGGGCCAGGCCCTCATCCATAGCAGTTGTCGTGGCGATCTCCACACAATCGATGGCACGCTGTGGCGCATCAAAACCGCGCCGCTTCTTGCCGAAATCCTTTCGCGCCGCATCGAATATGCCCGTATCGAAGCCCCCCAGCTTGTCTTCCAGATCGCGCACGCGCCTGAGGGATGAGGCCCCGACCGGTAGCGCCTCCGCGAACGCCAGCGCCCCTTCCAGCAAATCGCCGTCAACGATTTTGTCCACAAGACCCAGCTCCAGCGCGCGGGACGTACCGATGGGGATTCCCGACGCAATCATATCCAGCGCCGCCACCGGGCCAACCAGCCTCGGGAGCCGTTGCGTGCCCCCGGCGCCGGGAACCAGACCGAGGGAAACTTCCGGCAGCCCACACTTCGCCCCCGCCACCGCCACGCGATAGTGACAACCCAGGGCCGTCTCCAGACCGCCGCCCAGCGCCGTGCCGTGCAGGGCCGCCACAATCGGTTTGGCGCTCGCCTCGAATGCCGCGATTACCTCGTCGAGCCAGGGTGCCGCCGGCGGGCTGTCAAATTCGGTAATATCGGCGCCCGCAATAAAAGTCCGGCCCGCACACGCCAGAACGAGGCTTTGCACCGTGTCGTCCGCGAGTCCCGCGGCCAGCGCATCCAGCAACCCTTGACGCACGGCGACAGACAAGGCGTTTACCGGGGGGGAATCGATGGTGATTACGCCCACACGCCCGACCGCTTGATAGGAAACAACTGCACTCATGAAACGGCGCTCCTCCGCATTGAATCCTCGCTTGACCCGCGTGCTCGGCATCGACCACAAGGTGGGTATCGCCGGGCTGTGCGTGCCGCGCATAGCTTACACAAGTCACTGAAGCATAACCAAGTAGGACTTGCCGATACCCCGATAAGTTTCACCCGTCAGCGCGCGCACCGCCTCAAGACCGAAGGCGCGCGGGCACCCCGTGATGAGTTCAGCATTTATTTGATTACCCAGTATCCACACTTGTACCCCCGCGGAAACCTTTGCTACGATGCCTCGAAAAGGCGGCATTGCCAGCACGGCCAGCGTCATGGAACGCGGGTCGCGTAAACCTGAGCACACCGCGTTTCCGGGGTGACAACGCTGGCGGAGAGATGTTGCTTGCTTAAGAGGTTGATCGATTTCGTTGCGGCGCCCCCACCGGGCAACGCCCTCAAGCTCACCCTGCAGGATATGGCGCTCTGCGCGCTATGGGTGGAAACCCAGTCCCGCCGGGCAGCATTGGACGCGGCAGGGCAGGCCGTGGCCGGAGCAGTCCGGAAATGGACCGTGGCGCCGGATACGCCTGACCTGAACACTTCCGGTCGACGCCACCAGCTCCTGCTTCGCGACCTCATCGCCCTTGTGCAGTCGCACAGCGTTGACGTACTCATGGCGGAGGAGGTCGCCTTTCTCACCTCAACCCTCGCCCTGGCCCGTGATGTTGGCGCCCATGCCGTCACCGCGAGGGCGGTCACCCTGCTGGAGCCCCATGCCGCAGCGCTGGATGCGCGAAGGGCCACTCGGGAGCCCACCCCCGGACTCGCCACGCTCGAGCGCCGCATTCAATATGCAGCCGAACGCGACCTGCTCGCGGCGGAAAACGCCTTCATCCGACTCCTCGCCGGTATTGAGCTACCCAGCCGCGGGCCTGTCTTCAAAGCCTCCACCAATCTGCGCGTGCTGGGCGACGTCCCCGACGGGTGCACCGTCGTGGTGGAGAATGACGGCTCCTGTTGCGTTGATGGCTACGTCATGGGGCGTGTACTGTCGAGACGCCTATGTGAAGTCCGGCACAATATTTCGGGAGTAGCCATCGTTCTAACCGGCCACATACGCGCCCGCGGCGTAATCAACAACGCCGTGGCCATCTCCAAAATGGGAAGCGTAACCTGCGTAAACGCCCAGGGCCCCAAACTTATCTTTGCAGGCCAGTCCATCGTGGTGGAGGATACCGCCCTCATGGGGCGGCTGGTCACCCGGCAACTCCACGTGGGTCGCGAAGTCAGAGGAAGCCGACTTGAAATCTCCGGCGAGGCCACGGCCCAGCACTTCCGGCACCTCGGAATGAGCAATGTTTCCATCGTGCTGCGCCGGGAACTGTCCTGTGCGGACTTCGGCGAGGTTACCGGAGCGGAACTCAATCAACTGCTATCCCGCGCCTATGCGCTACGCCGCCATGCAAGAAACTTCTCCCATCTGGCGGTCGCGGCAAGACGCGAAGCCGACCATTCGGCACAGTCGGTGCTCATGTTCCTCTTCGGCGGCGGCGAGGTTCAAAAACGGCTGGAAAGTCTCCTGCGCAGTCAGCGGCGGCAAGCCTTCATCTCCCATGTCGTGCTGAACCTCCGGAACATGCTGAGCGATGCGCGGGAAGCACTGCATCAGCCGGTGGCAATCGGGGAGGATAACGCGTCGGGTACGGTTCCGACTGCTTCAGCGGCAATTTCCGCGCTGGATGAGCTGGATGACGATGACTTGAAGGCGGCGGAAGCGGAAGCGGCGACTCTGGAGAGCTCCCTGCGCTCCAAAACCCTGGACCGGCGGCAGCGCTCCCTTCTCATGGAGACGGCCCACACGAAACTCTCCGCGATGATGCTCCTCCAGGCCCAGATGGCCGAGCAGGTGTTGCTGGAGGAACGCGCCATGCAGAACATGGAAAAGTACGAACAAATCCTGGCGGGCGGCGGAAAGCAATCCACGAAACTGGACGTGCTCAATCGCATCCTTCCGGCCTTGCAGAGCCAGCCAGCCGACAGCCCGGTGGGAAAGCGGCTTCGCTCGAACTTTGCCGTTCTCGCCCTTCGCAATGTGGAGCGCGCCGTGCGGCGCGCGGGCGAATTCGAGGAAAAGGCCACAGAGAATCTGAGTAATTTTCGCGCCGTGTCCGAGCAACTCGGGAAAGATTTCCAGATACGAATTCTGGAGAACCCGGAAGACGACGGCAGCGCCGCGCGCGTGACGGGGCGATTCGAGAGCGGCGTGCGAATTTACATGGACGAGTATATCGAGAATATCGCCGGAGCGGCGCCGGACGCCTTGATCATCACCCCGGATGACGACGCCATTCACACGTACCTGCGCAGCGGCGCGGGAACCCGGTTCCACACGGCGGAATAGGGCTCTTCAATCGAACTTACAGACCCGAAATCCCATGAAGTCGGAAGCCGTGTCTGGTCGCGCATACCAGCCGCGGTAAGCGCTTCGACATTCGGGCGTGATAATGCACCAGCTCCCCCCCCGGGTGATTCGCTCCTCAATACCCTCGTCGAGCCAGGCCGTTCCGACACCGGGCGCGCCGTTGTAGTCCTGATGATGGTGATCCTCGCACCACTCGCACACGTTGCCGTGCATGTCATGAAGCCCCCAGCCGTTCGCCTTCTTCTGGCCCACCGGATGGGTACGACCGTTCGCGATCTCATGGTTCCAGGCATACTCGTTGAGCAGCGCGGGGTCGCTCCCGAAACACCAGTCGCCCGGCTCTCCCGCGCGACAGGCATACTCCCACTCCGCTTCGCTCAACAGGCGAAAACGGCCCTTGCCCAGGGCGCTGAGCTTGCGGACAAATTCCTGGCAGTCATACCAGGAAACATTCTCCACCGGCAAATTGGCGTCGCCCTTGAACGCGGAAGGATTGCCGCCCATGATCGACTCCCACTGGCCCTGGGTTACCGGATACTTGCCCACCCACAGCCCGCGCGATATCGTCACGGGGTGGCGCGGCTCTTCTTCCACGGACCCGTCATCGCTGCCCATGTAGAAGGTGCCCGGCGGTATCCAGACCAGCTCGATCCCCTCGATCGTAATAGGCTCCCGAGCCTGCTTTTCTTCGTCCTGCCGCTTCCGCTCCATGCCCGTCGGGATCGCCTTCTCCAGCATGGTGGCGGCGGAAAGATAGTGCTGCTTCGCCGCGGCAAAATCCGGCAGTGAACGACGGGCCCGATCAATACATAAGTTCGCCTGCGCTATCTCGTCCCGGGCAAAGGGCGCAATGCCCTGAACGTCAATCTTCCGGCGCAGTTCGGCCACCTGCTCGCGCGGCGCCACAAGGGCCGCCTCGCCGTGTTGCAGCGCTTGTTTCAGGGCCTCGACATACAGCGTCGCGGCCTGATGATAGGACTGGGTCGCCTTGCCCAGCGCCGCCGTCTCGCGGGCCCGCTTCTCCTCCATCGACGCTTGCGCGAAGGCCTCCGGGGCAAGGCGGTGGGCATGGGCCCCCTCGGCCTTCGCCCGAATTAGTTCCATTTTCTCCCGCGTGGTCTTTAAGGCCAGCATCTTGTCCATAAGCGCCTTTGACCGCTCCACCGCCTCCCTGAATTTCGTCGACGCGTTGTTGAAGGCGTCTCGGGCGGGGCCGTATTGCTTGAGTTGCTCGTAGGCCTCACCGTTGCGAAACGCTTCCACTCCCTCGTTCATCGGACCGTGGGCGAGCTTGTCTCCGCCGTTGCACTTGGCGTCCTGGGCCAGTTGATAGGCCTTCAGTTTCACGAGTTTCATGTCGTCCAGCGACACCAGATCCGGCGCAACGGTGGTCGCGGGTGCGACGCCCGCACGGGGCACCAGACAGGTGGCCAGGGCTTCCGCCAGCTCCGCCGCGCCGGAAAAACGCTCCTCCGCGCGGTGGGCCATCGCCTTTTCCACGATGGCCGTCACGGCGGCAGGCAACTCCCGGCGCTCGCGCAAGGGCACATAGCGGTTGGCGGATATCTCGGCCATGATCGCCGCGCTCGAATCCCCCCGAAAGGGTAGCGAACCACACAACAGCTCGTAAAGCGTTACCCCGTGGGAAAAAACATCGCTTCGGGTGTCGCCCGCGTAGCCGCCGATGACCTCGGGCGCCATATAGGCCGGGGTGCCGCCGGGCGCCCCGCCCTGCTCGCTCGACGTGGGATCGAACAACCGGGCCACGCCAAAGTCCGCGAGCTTGGCGCTGCCCCCTTCAATCTCCAGCAAGATATTGGCAGGCTTGATGTCGCGATGAATGATGTAACGCTTGTGCGCGTAGGCCAGCCCTTCGGCGCTTTCCTTGCCGATGCGCAAGGCCATGTCAATGGGGAGCCCCTTGGGGTGGACCCGGAGCAGCATGCCCGCGTGAGACCCGACGAACTCCAGCACAAAATATTTGCGGCCCTGGTACTCGCTGAACTCAAAAATCGTTACGATGGAAGGGTGCTTGCCCAGCGCGGCGACCGCCTTCGCCTCTTCGAGGAACATGGCCTCGTGGGACTTGTCCAGAAACTGGTGGAGAAACTTGATGGCCACATAGCGACCCAGCGTAACATCGCGCGCCTTATACACCGCGCCATAGGCCCCCTTGCCCAGCACGAACTCGATCTGGTAGTGGCCGAGCCGGATCCCGAGAAGGGGATCGACGAGAGGTTCGGCACGCTCCGGACGTAATGGAACAACATCGTCCAACATACTCTGCCGAACGTCTGAATATGTCATTGGCTCACCAATGCCCCGTTCCCACTCAGCCCTGACCGTCTGCCCGGCCACGTTAGCGCGTTCCACCCGTTGCGGGCGCATCACGCGCCCACTGCATTCTCATAGTACCGCAGGTGTGCGGTGAAACGCTAGAAAAAGGAGCGAACAAACGCGCCCTTCTCCGCCCCCACTTCCATATGGGTGCGCCAGGAAGGAAATTGGGTCGGTCACTATGCCAGACTACTGCCAACAGCGGGCGAACAGCGACGCGGCTTGTGAGGAGACTGAAGACCATGCCCAGAATTTACGTAATCGGTGGCCCCAATGGTGCGGGCAAAACCACCGCTTCCATGGCCCTTTTCCCCCATGGACTTCAATGCCCGGAATACGTCAACGCCGATGCCATCGCGGCGGGCATCTCGCCCTTCCGCCCGGAATCGGTCGCGCTCCAGGCCGGGCGCGTCATGCTCCCCCGGCTGCGCGAGCTGGTCGAGTCCAATCAAGATTTCGCGTTTGAAACCACCATGGCCTCCCGGTCCTTCGCCCCCTTCCTTCGGGAATGTATGGACAATTCGGTAGGGGAATCAGTTTTGGTTGCTACGAAAGACAAAGATGGTACAATAACGGTACTCGAAGCCGAAACTTGGCAAAAAATATGCGAGACAACGTGATGACCGATGACGAAATTCAAGCGGCGTTTGCAAAAGGAATGTACGTAGGCGTCCAGCGCGCGCTGGCCGAGCACAAGCGCATGGGCCGGTCCATTGTTGTATCTCGCGACGGAAAAATCGTGGAAATACCCCCGGAAGAAATCGTCGTGGCCGAAGAATTCTTCACCCCGCCCCTGCGTCAGGCCCTGTAAAAGGCCCCGATCTCCGTCCGGGGCGTCCGAACGTGGCAGCCTGCCCCACCAAACTGCTATGATCTCTCCTCCTTTTGCAACCGATCCCCCCGGCAACGGCCGTTCCGCCTGATCCCGCCGCAATGCGCATGGCGTGGTGCTGCTGTACAGGCCGGTCTGTCCGTCCATTCTTTGAAGGAGAGCTCACGTGGAAAAACGCATTCATAATTTTTCGGCCGGTCCGGCCGCCATGCCCCTGCCCGTCCTCGAGCGTGTGAAGGAAGAACTTCTCGTTCTCCCCGGCGCGGGCGCGTCCATCATGGAAATCAGCCACCGTTCCAAGACCTTCGCAGCCGTTCACGAAGCCGCCAAGGACAACATCAAGGCCCTCCTCAACCTGCCCGACAACTACCGGATCCTCTTTCTTCAGGGTGGCGCCTCCCTCCAGTTCTCCATGATTGCCATGAACTTCCTCAATGGCGGCACGGCCGACTACCTCAAGCTCGGCACCTGGGCCGAGAAGGCCATCGGCGAAGCAAAGAAACACGGAACTGTCCAGATCGCGTGGGACGGCAAGGGCGAAAACTACGTCCGCATGCCCGACCAGAGCGAACTCAAGCTCGACCCCGGCGCGGCCTACGTCCACTCCACCGCCAATGAGACCATTCAAGGTATCGAGTTCTTCAAAGACCCCGAAACCGGCGATGTGCCCCTCTTCTGCGATTTCTCCTCCAGCTTTCTGTCGCGCCCCATCGACGTGACCAAGTACGGCATGATCTACGCCGGCGCCCAGAAAAATATCGGTCCCTCGGGCGTGGTCGCCGTAATCCTGCGCGAAGACCTTCTCGACCGCGTGCCGGCCAACCTGCCCTCGCTGCTCGACTACAAGGTCATGGCGGAGAATGACTCCCTCTACAATACGCCGCCCGCCTTTGGCATCTATATGGTCGCCAAGGTCACCGAGTACCTTCGCAACGACATCGGCGGTCTCGAAAAGATGGAAGCCATCAACCGCAAGAAGGCCAAAACCCTCTACGACACGATCGACGGCAGCGGCGGCTTCTACATTGGCCACGCCCAGGAATCGAGCCGCTCGCTCATGAACGTGACCTTCGTGCTGAAGGACAAGAACCTCGACGGCGCCTTCACGAAGGAAGCCGAAGCCCGAGGCCTCGACGGCCTGCCCGGCCACCGCTCCGTGGGCGGTTTCCGCGCCTCCATCTACAACGCCCTTACCCAGGAAAGCGTCGATGCCCTGGTGGAATTCATGAAAGAATTCCAGGCGAAAAACGGCTAATCCGGAAATATTTTGCGTGGGCGGCCCGAGGATCGGGCCGCCCAAGTTGTTTAATGGTACCTACGGATCCCAAGTCTTACAGGCCCAGTGAAACAAGCGCCCACCCATAAGACCCACCGATCCCAAAGGAGCCCCTAATGCGAATCCTTATCGCCGGTTGCGGCTACGTCGGCTCCGAGCTGGCCCGCCAGCTCGCAGATCAGGGGCACACCGTCTTTGGACTGCGCCGCAATACCGCCCAACTGCCGCCCGGAATCGAACCGGTCACGGCGGATCTCGCCACCCCCGGCTCCCTCGCCGTGGTGCCCAAAGCGCTGGACTACGTCTTCTACACGGCGAGCGCGAGCGGCTTTTCCGAATCGGCCTATCGCGCCGCCTACGTTTCGGGACTGCGGAATCTGCTGGTGGCTCTCTACCGACAGTCCGACCTGAAGCGCATCTTCTATACCTCCAGTACGGGCGTCTATGCCCAGGACGACGGCTCGTGGCTAGATGAAACCAGCCCCACGTCCTCGGGGCGCTTTTCCGCCCGTGTTCTACTGGAAGGCGAACTCGGCGTGCGCGATGCCCGTATCCCCGGAACCGTCGTGCGCTTCAGCGGGATCTATGGACCGGGAAGGACGCGCCTGATCGATAGCGTGGCCAATGAAACGGCACGCCTCGAACCCGGACCTGACCGCTATTTGAACCATATCCACCGGGACGATTGCGCGGGCTGCCTGGCCCATTTGATGGGCCTGAAGAATCCGGCCCCGCTTTATCTGGCCACGGACGATGAGCCCCGAACCCGCAATGACCTGCTCCGGTGGATCGCGGAGCAACTGGGCAAGCCCGAACCGCCCATGCGGGTTGCCGATATGGAAGAAGACCGCCCATCAGAGCGAGGCGGCAATCGCCGTTACCGCAACGCGCTCCTTCGTGCAAGTGGCTATGCCTTCAAGTACCCCACCTTTCGAGAAGGATATGGGAACTTAATCGCCGGGAGGTAGCGAGCGCCGAGCCTACTCGGCAATGATATGGGAATGGGTGGGCTAACTCGAACGCGAGTAGCGTCAACATTCCACTATCCACGGCAACTCAGCGCGGCTACCGCGCGTTCCAGCAGTGCCCGCACTTCTTGCAGCGAAATGGCTTAACAATAACCAGGAGCGCCAGTCCCAGCGTGGCGTAGACCATCAACTGACGCGGCCGCCCCAGGGGTTGCCGCTGCAACATCACCGAGCGGCACTGCGGGCAGCGACGAAACGCGGTATTGTTCTTATCCACATACTCGTCAAGATCCACCTCGGCATTGGTGCTGTCGATAATCTTCCGCGCACGCTCCAAATGCTCCGGGAGCACACTAACCACATAACCCGAGCCGCCCATGGCCTGGTAGCGGCTTCCCCGACGCACCCACGACTCTATACCATCCTGGGACAGACGACCTTTAACAAGATATGCGGTGGCGCTGTTGGGATAGCGCTGCAATTCTGTAAGCTTTGCCATGGGTTACTTCGAAGCCTCACGAGCGGTTGGTGAGTAATTCATATACGGCGGCCGTATCGGGGGCCGCAAGCAGCGACTCGCGCACTCCCGGCACTTTCATCAGGGAACTGATCGCCGCCAACGTCTTGAGATAGTGGGCGTGCTGGTTGTCCCGCGCCGCCACCATGAAAATAATCTGTACCGGGCGCTCGTCCAGGGAAACATAGTCCGCCAACTCCCGCCGATTGACGCCCACGGCGATGACAAGGTCGCTGACCGAGGGCAGGCGCACATGGGGCACGCCGATCCCAAAGCCGATACCGGTGCTCATCAACGCTTCCCGCTCAAAAACCTCGCGGCGCAGCTCGTGGGCATCTTTCACCTGCGGAGCCGTCACCAGCGCGTCCGCCAGAATATTGAGCGCTTCATCCTTGAGCGTACAGTCCAGCAAGCGAACCCGGTCCAGACTCAACACATCCCCCAGATCAACCGAATCCGTGCGAAGGGACTTTGCAGGGCGGGTCAGCTTGTTGTCGACCCACTTCTCCACCTCTGACCGCTTGAAACGCCACGTGGTGCCAAGTTTTCCGCACGGAATCTCGCCCTTGTTCGCCCATTCATACACCGTACGCTCGGAAACACGGAGGTAGTCCGCCACTTCCTCCAAGGTCAATATTTCGTGTTCCGCCATGGAAATCCCTTCGTCTCTTACACAATTTTTCACCCGATGCGTGTCCATACGCTCTTTGTTTCATCACAGGACGATTATACCATGGATATATTCATTGTAATGCGGCGAATGACACTATTTTCTCTTATTTTCATTTTATTGCAACCATATTCACGATTATGCACCCATTTGCAGTGTCTTTTCAGCCCCATGGGAACATCGGAACCGTAGAGCAAACCGCGCCGATACTTGCGACGCCCGATTCGCCGCGATGCCGCACTTGACTGAAAAATGCGCTCCCATTACCATGGAGGCGGGCGATGTCCCCTTTTTCAGCCCTTCCAAAGAAAGTAAGAACCATGCTGATCGTCGACGCACTACTGACCATATTCGACTTCTTCCGTTCCATTGTTCTGGCAGGCCAGGTCCCGCAGGAAAACTGGGAGGCCAACGTGTACAACTTCTTCACGGTCCTGGGTAATCTGCTGGGACTCCTCGGAGCCGGCGGATAACCGAGCGGGGGCTGCGGCGCCTTCAGGAGAGCATTGTGCAAGGGCAGCACGGGTGAACCGGCCTCTGGTGTGGGCGGCGGCAGCCTTTACCGCGGGCATCTGGGCCAGTGGCGGGGACCATCATGTCGCGTGGTGGCTGGGTGGTATGCTGGCCAGCCTCGTCGCACTATGGTTCCTGCCGAGACCGCTCGCTTATCGCGACGGCCTGCCCGTCGCCGTCGTTTTTCTAATGGCCGGGGCCGCACTGGAAATCAATCAGCGCCCCTCGCGGCTGGGGGATTCCCTGAGCCACCACAATCGCCAGCACCCGGATTCCATCTACCGCATGGAGGGCACGGTTATGGATGCGCCGATCTACACGGCCGATCTGGACTATGCCCCCGTCCGTCTTCGGGCCGACCAGGTCGAGGTTGGCGACGTGAAACTGGCCGCAGAGGGCGGCGTCATCATCCGATGGTCCGACCCGTACCGCCCACTCCACACCGGCGAGCGCATTCGCGTTCAGGGGAAGCTCGACCCGGTCCTGGGCGAGGTGAATCTGGGGATCGGCGGCGCGGAAGATTTCTATCGAACACTGGGTTATCACAGTACCCTGCGCACCCGTGGAGATGCGCTCAAGTGGATCTCCCGACCGACATGGAGCATAGGGTATTGGGCATCCCGACTGCGCCACTGGCAGGCCGAGGTCTTCGCCCGCACCGCACCCGCAGACATCCAGGTTTTTCTCCGCGCGGTATGGTTGGGGGATCGGGCCACCTACAGCGAGGAAGCCTACCGACCCTATCTCGAAACGGGCACCGCCCATATCCTTTCCGTTTCGGGCGTCCATGTGGGCATCGTGTACCTTTCTCTCCACTGGGCGCTCCGGGGCCTGATCAGAAACCGCAAACAGCGCAACGCCGTGGTGCTGCTGGCCGTCGTGCTCTTCGCACTGATGACCGGCGCACGCCCTCCCATACTGCGCGCCGCCATCATGATCGGCCTCTACCTCTGGGCGGAGTTTCTGGAGCGCGAGCCCGACGCGCCAACCGCCCTGAGCATCGCGGCACTCCTGTTCCTCGGCGTCAACCCCGGGCTGCTCTGGGATACCGCCTTCATACTCTCCTTCGGCAGCCTCGCTTCCATCCTGGTGTTCAGCGAGGCCATCGCACACCGCCTGACCCGAGTCCCCCTCCTCTTCCGACAGAACGTGGCCACAACCCTGGGCGTATCCATTCTGCCCCTGCCCCTGGCCGCCCACTTCTTCCACCTCGTTCCCGTGGTGGGCTCGGTGTGCAATCTCATGGTCATTCCGCTGCTGACCGGCGTACTCTGGCTCTGCATGCTGGTGCTATTGATCGCGCCCATCTCCACGACAGTCGCGGGCCTTTTTGGTCACGCCGCCGCACCGTTGATCTATCTGATCGAATGGATAGCCGTAACCTTTTCGAGGCTTCCCCTCGCCTTCAGCACCGTGACGAGCCCGACCCTCATCGCCGGGCTGCTCTACGTGGCCGCAGCCGTGAGCCTTGCACGATTTCTTTTCGAACCCGAACGCGCACGCCACTGGGCCCGATTCACCCTAACGGCGGCCCTCCTCTCCTGGCTGTTATGGCGCCCCCTTTTTCCTCCCGCCACCCTGGATTTCCTCGATGTGGGTCACGGCGACACCGCCTTCGTCCGGACGCCGGGTGGCACCACGCTGCTGGTGGACGCGGGCGACAAGAGCGACTACCTCGACATGGGGAAGCGGGTGGTTACCCCGTGGCTCCTCGCCCATGGAATCGACGAAATCGACTACATGGTCATCACACACGCGGATCGGGATCACATTGGGGGGGCGATTAGTGTCCTGAAGCAGATTGCAGTAGGACAACTCATCCTATGGCCGCTGGCTTCCAACAACGTGCTGGAAATTGAACTCCTTGATGAATGCGGGAAACGCGGCATACCCGTGCGCCGCGTGCAATCGGGAGACACCCTCGCCTCGGCGGGTGCGGATATCGCCGTAATCCATCCAGCCCTCGACAGCACGGCGCAAGGCGTAAACAACAAGTCCGTGGTGCTTCACGTCGCCTGGCCGGGTTTAAGCGCCCTCTTGTCGGGCGATATTGAAGTCGAAGCCGAGCGCGATCTGCTGCCTCAACTTCATCCCGTGGACATCCTCAAGGTGCCTCACCACGGTTCCCACACCTCCAGCAGCGCGGCTTTCCTTGATGCCGTGTCGCCGAGAATCGCCGTGGTCTCAACGCGGGCCAGCTCCCGCCGCGAAGCCATGGGAAGGATAGTGATCCCCCGCTACAAGGAACGAGGCATCGCCCTCTACCGCACCGATTACCTCGGGGGGATTCAGGTGCGGCAGCGGGGAGACCAACTCGTGGTAAAGAGCGCCCGTGCACAGCGGGGTTACTCGCTGGATCCGGCGGCGCAGTAGTGAGAACCGTTCTTCCCAAGGGTGGTACGTGTCGGAAGTTTCGCGGTATTACCTCGGCCGCACCTTCCCCGCGCGCATGCAGATCGCGTCGAACAGCTCCGACACCGCCGCGATACCGAAGTCCGCAAAGTTCTTCGGATTCGCCCAGAACTCATCCAGACAGCCCCGATGTTCCCGCTCGTAGCACCCGACCTTGATCATCATCTGGGCCTTGTCGAGGCCCCGAAGCAGTTTGGCCTCCGGCGAAGCCGCGGCGTCAAACTCGGCATGAAGCGCCGCAAGATTTCCCGGCAGGCCGCCCAGAAGATCATCCGTGATCGCCTGCTCCGCCTTCTGCTTGGCCTCCTTCAAATAGGCGTCCGCATAGGGCATGGGGATATCCATGAGCCGTGATTCCGCGAGATCGTGAACGAGCGCCATGGCCAGGAGCCGATCCCGGTCGTAGACCCCGGGAAACCGCTCCACAAACAGCAGCGCGAGGAGTGCAACAAAGTGGCTGTGGGCCGCGACCGACTCCGGCTCCGACACGCCCCGGAGCACATAGCCCGCCCGGGGAATGCGATCCAGCGGATGGATTATTTGAAACAGGTCGAGAACCCGGACGGTGAATTCGCTGCTGCCAGATCCGCTCATGCGACGTCTTCCGGCACTGTATCCTGCGTAGGCGCGGCGGATTTGGGCGTGCGTGCGCCCTCCAACGCGCTCATCAGTTCGGCATCAAGACCGGGAAGCATGGAGGATCGGTGCCCTTGGAAGTCCGAAGGCAGCACCTCGAAATACTCGGAGTCAAAGAGCGACATCTCGTCGTGGGCGCGCTGCCGATCGCCTTCGTGGGCGGAGCGCGCCTCGCGAAGCGCGCGGAGCTCTTCCTGAAGATGGCCCAGAGCCGCCCGCAGCGTGGCGATGCCCGCGCCCTGCTCGGGCAGGGCGTCCGAAGCCACTACCGCCGCCGCGTCCACCTGGGAAATCGCCACCTCCAGCGTGTCGATCCGGTGCTCCATCTCACCCGCCTGGATGTTGGCCGAGGCCACCTGGCTGGCCGCCGCATAGCGCAGCGCGTCCATTTCCGCCGTCTGTATGGCCAGTACGCGCCGGGTCTTTTCCCATTCGAACTCGATAGTCTTCAGCCGCTCCCGCGTCGCCGTCAGGGCCGCGCGCACCTGTTCGTGATCGGCCCCGGCCTCGGCCAGCGCGCGGAGCAGCGGAGGCTCGTGCGCCGGGGGCACTTTGCGCTCGGCCGCCAGCTCGCCCGCCATCGCGGCAATATCCGACATGATCTCGTCCCGCCATTGGGCATAGGCCTGGCGCATTTGCTCGATGCGGGTCAGGGCCTGGCCTACGGACATCTCCGCCTTGGCCAGCGCCTTCTCCCGATCCTGCAGCGTGGCGCGTAGCGCCTCTTGCCCTTCAAGATCGGCTTTGGCCACACTCAACGCGGCCTGTATCCGAACCTGGTTCGCCAGGGCATAGTCC